>NZ_JBHSCH010000014.1:0-84582 GCF_042651065.1 Teichococcus aestuarii | reverse complement strand
CCAGGCGGCCGGCAGCGCCGCCAGCCAGCCCGCCGCCCCGCGCCGCATGGCCGGCGGCACCAGCGCGGCCAGCCCCAGCACGAACAGCGCGCCGCTGCCCAGCACCGGCGCCAGCAGCACGCGCCACCAGGGGGCGCCGTCCAGCCCCACATACCATTGCCAGACCAGCGGCACGACATGGCCGAGATAGGCCGGAAAGAACACCGGGATGGCGGCGAGGTAGAGCGCCCACAGCGCCGCCATGGCCCAGGGCACCGGGTCGCGCAGCACGGCCGCGCCCCGCCCGTGCGCGAGGCCGGCGCCCAGCACCAGCGCCTCCACCAGCGCCGGCGCGGCCAGGAAATGCGGCTTCAGCGCGAAGCCCAGCGCCGCCAGCAGCACCGCCGGCACGGCCAGCCGCCAGGGCGTGGCGGCGCCCAGGATGCGCCGCTCGGCCAGCACCAGGTAGGGCAGCGCCGCCACCGCCATGATGTGCTCGCGCTGGCCGAAATCGTAGCCGGCGGCGAGCAGAAGCAGCGGCAGCACCGCCCCCGTCACCGCCCGCTCCACCGCGCCCATGGCGCGCCCGCCCGCCGCCCGCAGCAGCGCGGCGCAGAGCGCGAGGCTGCCGCCGCAGAGCAGCAGCAGCCCCAGCAGCAGCGCCTGCGGGCCATCCAGCGGCGTGTGCGCGGCGAGCCAGGCGGCAGGCAGGTTGAGCAGGAAGATCAGCGGCGGGTTGACGTCGACCAGCCCGGTGTAGAGCCGCTCGCCCGCCAGCATCCGCGCCGAGAAGTCGAGCACCGCCGCCACGTCGTGGTTCAGCGGCGGCGCCAGCACGATGGCCAGGAAGCCCAGCGCCGGCAGCAGCGCCGGCAGGCGCGGCAGCCAGGCGGCGCTGCTGCCGGCGCTGGCGGAAGAGGTCCGGGGCGGCATGGGGGCGGGGCCATCCTTTCCGCCCTTTCCTGCAATGCCATTGCGGCGAGGATCGGGCGCTGTCACAAGCGTTTTCCGTGGACGCCGCCGAATACGACCTGATGGACGCCGCCGAGGACGGGATGTGGTGGTACCGCGCCCTGCGCGACCGCGTCGAGACCGCCCTGCGCGACCGCCTGCGCGACAACCCCGTGCCGCCCGGCCCCTGGCTGGATGTGGGCTGCGGCACGGGCGGGCTGCTGCGCCACCTGCGCGGCGCCTTTCCCGGCCAGGCGCTGCACGGGCTGGAATACCACCCCCCCGCCGCTGCCCGCGCGGCGGCGAAATCCGGCGCCGCCGTGGCCGCGGGGGATGCCGCCCGCCTGCCCTACCCCGACGGCGCCTTCAGCGTGGTGGCCAGCATGGACGTGCTCTGCCACGCGGCGGTGGACGAGGCGGCGGCGCTGGCCGAGATGCGCCGCGTGCTGGCGCCGGGCGGCCTGCTGGTGCTGAACCTGCCCGCCTTCCGCTGGCTGCACTCGGCGCACGACCTGCGGGTGCACAATGCCCGCCGCTACACCGCGCCCGAGGCGCGCGCCCTGCTGGCGGGCGCCGGCTTCGAGGCCGCCGGGGCGCGCTACTGGAACGCCGTGCTGCTGCCGCTGATGGTGGCGCAGCGCAAGCTGCTGGCGCGCGGCGAGGGCGATGCCAGCGACGTCGCCCCCTTCCCGCCATGGTTGGATGCGACGCTGCGCGCGGCCACCGTCGCGGAGGCCGGCCTCGCCCGCCTCGGCCTGCGCTTCCCGGCCGGCGGCTCGGTGCTGGCCACCGCCACGCGGCCCCGCCAGCCGCCGCCGCAGGACACGCCTTCAGGAAGCCCCCCAGGGATGCCACGCCCATGACCATCGCCCATCCCGCGCCCTGCCCCGCCCCGGCCGGCGCCGCCCATGCCAGCGCCGCCTCTGCCATCGGCCTCTCGATCGTCGTGCCGGTCTATCGCGGCGCGGACACGGTGGGGAAGCTGGTGGCCGCCCTCTCCGCCCTGCGGCCGGCCGGGGGCCTCGAGATCGTGCTGGTGAACGATGGCAGCCCGGACAACAGCGGCGATGTCTGCCGCGCGCTCGCCGCCACCGCCAGCGTGCCGCTCACCTATGTCGAGCACGCGCGCAATTTCGGCGAGCACAACGCGGTCATGACCGGGCTGCGCCATGCCCGCGGCGACTACGTCATCACCATGGACGACGATTTGCAGAACCCGCCCGAGGAGGTGGTCAAGCTCTACGACCACGCCCGGCTCGGCGGCTGGGACGTGGTCTACACACGCTACGCCAAGAAGGAGCACGAGGGCTGGCGCAACCTCGGCAGCCGCTTCGCCAACTGGGTGGCGGACCAGCTGATGGACAAGCCGAAGGGCCTCTACCTCTCCTCCTTCCGCTGCATGTCGGCGCTCGTGGTGCGCGAGGTCGCCCGCTACACCGGCCCCTACCCCTATATCGACGGGCTGGTGATGCAGGTGACGCAGCGCATCGACAGCATCGAGGTGATGCACCTGGCACGCATGGAGGGACGCAGCAACTACACGCTGCGCCGGCTGATCCGCCTCTGGCTGAACCTCGCCACCAACTTCTCGCTGATGCCGCTGCGGCTGGCCATGTTCGCCGGCGTGGCGATGGGCCTGCTCGGCGTGCTCGGCGCCATCTTCACCATCATCGAGGCGCTGACCAACGACACGCCCTCCGGCTGGGCCTCGGTGATGACCGTGACGCTGCTGATCGCCGGCGTGCAGTTCCTGATCCTCGGCGTGATGGGCGAGTATCTCGGCCGCGCCTTCCTCTCCGCCAACGGCAAGCCGCAGGGCGTGGTGCGCGAGCTGCACCCGGCGCGCGCCATGCCGGCCGGCGCCGCCTCCGAGGCGCCCCGGCTGGAGCGGGCCGCGCCGTGACGGCGCCGCTGACGCTGTACTGGCTGGTCCTTGCCGCCGCCATCCTCACCTCGCTCATCGGCCAGGTGCTGCTGAAGGCGGGCACGCTGGGCGAGGGCAATTTCCTCGTCCAGCTCTTCCGCTGGCAGACCATCATCGGCCTCGGCTGCTACGGCGGCGCGGCGATGCTCTACATCGTGGCGCTGCGCAAGATCCCGATGAGCGTGGCGCTGCCCTGCACCGCCGCCTCCTACGTGGTCATCGCCCTGGTCGGCCACTTCCTGTTCGGCGAATCGCTGGGCGGGCAGAAGATCGCGGCGATCGGGCTGATCTCGCTCGGCGTGGCGCTGCTCGCCACGGCCTGAGGGCGCCCCGCCGCACATCGTCACCCGCGCGGGTGTTCCCACCCGGCGGGCGTCTGCTCTATGCCTCCGCCCGCCCCACCATCGGCAAGAGGTCCGGATGCCCGACGCGAACCCCACCCCCATCGCCCTCGCCGCCCGGCCGGTGCTGCAGGCGCTGGAAGAGGCGGCCGAGGCGCTGGCCCGCAGGGCCACCGCGCTGCGCGACACGCTGGCCACGCGGGAGCGGCGCATCGCCACGCTGGAGGAGCAGCTGGCGCAGGCCGAGGCGCGGCTGCTGCTGGAGATGATGCACGCCGAGGGGCTGGCCGCGCAGGCGACCGAGCTGGCCGCCATCGGCACGGAAGCCGCCAACATCCCGACCGGCGCCCACTATGCCGACGGCACGCCCAAGACCCGCCTCACCGCCGTCTACGAGGCCGCCTTCGACGCCAAGGGCCACGAACTCGGCGTCGAGCGGCCGGAGAGCTTCCGGGCGGATTAGCGCGCCGCCACCGCCGCCGACCAGGGCGTCATCACGTCGCTGATGCCGGCGAATCCCTCGCCCTCGCGGGCGACCAGGTTGGGGCAGGCGAAGTTCACCGGCAGCACGGCGTGCTCCACCGTGGTCAGGCCCCCCTGCGCCTCCAGCGCCGCCAGCGTGTCGGCCGGCAGGCGGCGGTCGGCGGTGGTGGCGTCGGGGCCGGAGACGTCGATGCGCGGGTGGTGCGCCGCCGCCTCCGGCGCCATGCCGAAATCCAGCGCGAAGGCCAGCATCTGGTAGACCGAGGCCAGGATGCGCCGCCCGCCCGAGGCGCCGAGCGCCATCACCGGCCCGCTTCCGTCCGAGACCGTGACCGGGCACATGTTGCACAGCGGCCGCGCGCCGGGGCGGATGGCGTTGGCCGAGCCGGGCGTCGGGTCGAACCACATCATGCCGTTGTTCATCAGCACGCCGCTGCCGGGCAGCACCACGCGGCTGCCCATGGAGGAAAGCAGGGTGGTGGTCATCGCCACCATGTTGCCCTCGGCATCCACCACGGTCAGGTGGGTGGTGCAGGTCTCGGCCGGCTCGGGCGGCGGCGCGGCGGCGCCGAGGCCCGCGAGGCGCTCGGCATAGGCGGCGCGCATGGTCTTGGAGAGGGCGCTGAACCAGGCGGCGTCCGGCGTGGCGCCGGGGTCCAGCCGAGCCATCTCCGCCACCACGCGGGCCAGGGTGGGCGCCGCGGTCAGCCCGCCCGCCCCCTGCAGCACCAGCCCGCCGCGCCAGGGGATGCCGAGCGCCGGGCGGATGCGCACCTGGCAGCCGGCGAGGTCGGCGGCCGAGAGGCGCCCGCCCATCGCCGCCACGTCGGCCGCGATGGAGGCGGCGATCTCGCCCTCGTAGAAGTCGCGCCAGCCGGCGTCGCGCAGCCGCTCCAGCGTCTCCGGCAGGCGGCCGAGCGGGAAGAAGCCGGGCGCGCCCTGGTAGGGCGCCACGGGGGGCAGGCCGTCGGGCAGGTAGATGCGCGCGCTCTCGGGGTAGAGGCGCAGCACCTTGGCGGAGTTGGCCACCTTCAGCGTGGTGTACCAGTCCTGCGGCAGGCCGCGCCGGGCCAGCGCGATGGCCGGCCCCAGCAGCTCGGAGAGCGCCATGCCGCTGCCGAAGCGCTCCGCCAGCGTGGCGTAGCCCGCCACCGAGGAGGGGATGGCGAAGGAGAGCGGGCCGTGGATGTTGCGGTCCCCCTGCACCTCCGGCCAGGCGAACAGGTCCTGCTTCATCCGCCCCGTCAGCGGGTAGTCCGCCGGGTCGCTGGCGGCGGGGGCGACGGGCCCGAAATCCACCAGCTCCGCCGCCGGCCTGCCGGCCTTGTGCACCAGCGCGAAGCCGATGCCGCCCAGGCCGGAGTTCCACGGCTCCATCGCGGCCAGGGCGAAGGCGGTGGCCACGGCGGCATCCGCCGCATTGCCGCCGGCCTCCAGCACCGCCACGCCGGCCTCCGCCGCCGCCCGGCTCTGGCTGGCGACGATGCCGCGCCCGCCGCGCGCGGCGGGCTTGGTCACCTGCCAGTGCTGGGTGGTGTAGGCGGGCGGCGCGTAGGAGAGGGTCATGGCGCGGGCATCCTGGCTGGGGCTCTGCTGGGGCTCTGCGCGCGTCAGCCTCCACCCATCGGCGGGCGGCGGCAATCCCCCCCTGGCCTGAGCCGTGGGCTGTGCCGGCGGTGCGGGAAGGCGCCGACCTATCAGTTGAACCGATCGGTACTATCGATTTTAAAGGGGTTCTGACAGTATACCGATCGGTATATCTCTCTCGTCAACGGCGGGGCACCCCGCCAGAGCCCCCCGGCCTGTCGATGGCGGCCGACCTGTTCGACAACGTGAACAACACCCCCATCACCGGCAGCCCCTTCGCCTACTCCATGGCGACGACGCAGGCTTCCGAGCGCGGCCTGCCGGCCAATGTGGGCCAGAGCGCCTCGCCCAGCGGCAACCCCCAGGCCGTTCCGGTGAGCACGAGCGTGGCCCATGGCCCGCGCGGCCGCATCCCCGGCCCGGTGGGCAACAGCGCCTCGGCGCAGGACAACGTGCCCGCCCCCTTCGCCGGCTGACCCCCCTCGGCGCAGCGCCCTCCCCCCGACAGCGACAAGGCGCCCCGCCCCCCCCGGCGGGGCGCCTTTCGCGTATTCGCCCCCTCGCCGCGAGCCGCCTTGCCGTGGCCCCTTTGCCGTTGGCCGGGATGCGGGTTAACTGCCGTCCAGACGAGACTGGGCCGGCACATGACCGCCGGCCCGCACAAATCCTGGGAAGGAGCAGCGCGCATGGCGGGTCGGGAACGGATCGGATCGCTGGACGTCGCGTCCGAGCTGAAGGCGTTCATCGAGGCCGAGGCGCTGCCGGGCACCGGCGTGATGCCGGAGACCTTCTGGGGCGCCTATGCCGCCATCCTGGCCGAGCTGGGGCCGCGCAACGCCGCGCTGCTGGCCGAGCGCGACGAGCTCCAGGCGAAGATCGACGCCTGGCACCGCGCGCACCCCGCGAAGCCGGTGGATGCGGGCGCCTACCGCGCCTTCCTCGAGGAGATCGGCTACCTGCTGCCCGATCCCGGCCCGGTGAGCGTCACCACCGAGAATGTGGACCCCGAGATCGCCAGCATCGCCGGGCCGCAGCTCGTGGTGCCGGTGAACAACCCGCGCTACGCGCTGAACGCCGGCAATGCCCGCTGGGGCAGCCTCTACGACGCGCTCTACGGCACCGACGCCATCCCGCAGGAGGGCGAGCTCGCCCCCGGCCGCGGCTTCAACCGCGCCCGCGGCGAGAAGGTGATTGCCCGCGCCCGCGCCGTGCTGGACGAGGCGGCACCGCTGCTGGGCGGCTCCTGGTCGGATGTCTCCTCCCTCTCCGTGGTGGGCGGCGTGCTGGTGGTGGGCCTCTCCGAGGGCGCCACGGCGCTGCGCGACTCCGCCCGGTTCGCCGGCTACACCGGCGCGGCGGACGCCCCCTCGGCCATCCTGCTGCGCAACAACGGCCTGCACATCGAGGTGGTGGTGGACCGCGCCAGCCCGATCGGCCGCGACGACCCCGCCGGCATCTCCGACGTCGTCCTCGAATCCGCCCTCTCCACCATCATGGATTGCGAGGATTCCGTCGCCGCCGTCGATGCCGCCGACAAGGTGGAGGTCTACCGCGCCTGGCTCGGCCTGATGAAGGGCGACCTGGAGGCCAGCTTCGAGAAGGGCGGCAAGGTGGTGACCCGCCGCCTGAACCCGGACCGCGCCTACACCACCCCCGAGGGCGGCAGCCTCACCCTGCATGGCCGCTCGATGATGCTGGTCCGCAATGTCGGCCACCACATGATGACCGACGCGGTGATGCTGGACGGGCAGGAGACGCCCGAGACCATCCTCGACGCGCTGACCACCGTGGCCATCGCGCTGCACGACCTGCGCGGCCGGCGGATGAACAGCCGCGCCGGCTCGGTCTACATCGTCAAGCCGAAGATGCACGGGCCGAAGGAAGTGGCCTGGGCCAACGACCTCTTCGCCCGCATCGAGGACGCCTTCGGCCTTGCGCCCAACACGCTCAAGATGGGCATCATGGACGAGGAGCGGCGCACCACCGTCAACCTCCGCGCCTGCATCCAGGCCGCCAGCGCGCGCGTCGCCTTCATCAACACCGGCTTCCTCGACCGCACGGGCGACGAGATCCACACCTCCATGGAAGCCGGCCCCGTGCTGCGCAAGAACGACATGAAGGGCACGGCCTGGATCAAGGCCTACGAGGCGTGGAACGTCGACACCGGCCTCGCCTGCGGGCTGCGCGGCCGGGCGCAGATCGGCAAGGGCATGTGGGCGATGCCGGACCGGATGGCCGACATGCTGGAGCAGAAGGTCGGCCACCCGAAGGCCGGCGCCAACACCGCCTGGGTGCCCTCCCCCACCGCCGCCACGCTGCACGCGCTGCACTACCACGAGATCGACGTGGCCAAGCGTCAGGCCGAGATCGCCGAGGGCGGCGCCCGCGGCAAGCTGGAAGAGATCCTCACCATCCCGCTGTCGGACAGCAACTGGTCGCCGGCCGATGTGCAGGCGGAGCTCGACAACAACGCCCAGGGCATCCTGGGCTATGTGGTGCGCTGGATCGACCAGGGCGTCGGCTGCTCCAAGGTGCCGGACATCAACGATGTCGGGCTGATGGAGGACCGCGCGACGCTGCGCATCTCCGCCCAGCACATCGCCAACTGGCTGCGCCACGGCGTGGCGACGAAGGCGCAGGTGGAGGAGACGCTGAAGCGCATGGCGACGGTGGTGGACCAGCAGAACGCCGCCGACCCCGCCTACCGCCCGATGGCCCCGGCCTATGACGGCGTGGCCTTCCGCGCCGCCTGCGACCTGGTGTTCGAGGGCACGACGCAGCCCAACGGCTACACCGAGTTCATCCTGCACCGCCGCCGCCGCGAGGCGAAGGCCGCCGCCTGAGTGCGCGACGGCGCCGCCCCGGCCGAGGAGGCCACCCTGCCCGCCCTGATCGCCGCCGTGGCGCGCGGCGAGCAGGCGGCGCTGCGCGGCGTCTATGACCGGCAGGCGGCGCGGCTGTTCGGCGTCGCCAACGCCATATTGCGCGACCGCGAGATGGCGGCGGACGCGCTGCACGACGCCTTCCTCAAGCTGGCCGCCCGCGCCGCGCAGTTTGACCCGGCGCGCGGCGCGGCGGAGGCGTGGCTGGCCGGCATTGTCCGCCACGCCGCGCTCGACCTCGCCCGCCGCCGCGGCCGCGAGATGCCGACCGACGACCCCGGCCTCGGCGACACGCCGGTGCCGCCCGCCGCGCTGGAGCAGGTGGCCGCCAGCGAGGAGGGTCGCCGCCTGCGCGAGTGCCTGCTCGCGCTGGAGGAGAGCCGCCGCCACGGCATCGTGCTGGCCTTCGTGCACGGCCTCTCCCACGCGCAGATCGCGGCGCGGCTGGAACTGCCGCTGGGCACGGTGAAGGGCTGGATCCGGCGCGGCCTGCTGCAGTTGCGGGGGTGCCTGGCATGAGCGGCGCCATCCCCGAGGCGGAGCGCGAGGCGCTGGCCGGCGAATACGTGCTCGGCACGCTGGAGGCCGGCGCCGCCCGCGCCGTGGAGGCGGCGCTGCCGCAGGACGCGGCGCTGCGCGCGGCGGTGCAGCGCTGGGAGGCGCGCCTCGCCCCGCTCGCCGCCCTCGCCCCGCCCGAGGCGCCGCCCGAGGGCCTCTGGTCGCGCATCGAGGCGGCGCTGCCCACCGCCCCGCCCGATGACGCGCCCGCGGCCACCATCGTCCCGCTCCGGCAGCCCGCCCCCGCGCGGCCCGACCTTTCCGGCCTGTGGCGCGGCTGGGCGATGGGCAGCACGGCGCTGGCCGCCGGCCTCGCCGCCTTCCTGGTGCTGCGCCCCGCCCCGGAGGCGCCGGCGCGGCTGATGACCGTGCTGCTGACCCAGCAGGACCAGCCCGCCTGGCTGGTGGAGGCCGAGGGCGGCGGGCTGCGGCTCGCCGCGCTGAACCCACGCCCCGTGGCCTCGGACCGCGTGCTGCAGCTCTGGGCGCTGCCGCCCGGCGCCACCGCGCCCACCTCGCTCGGGCTGATCCCGCCCGAGGGGCGCATCAGCGTCTCCCCCGGTGCCATCACGCCGCAGCCGGGGATGCTGATCGAGATCACGCTGGAGCCGCCGGGCGGCTCGCCCTACGCCCGGCCGAGCGGGCCGATCCAGTTCATCGGCCGCCTCGCCCCCGCCACCGGAAGCTGAGGTTTTTTTCGCGCGCCCCGCATCCAGCGGGCGCGCCGCGCCGTAGCGCGGGAAGAGGCGGCCAGCCCGGCCGCCGCACCCGTGGAGTGACGCGCATGCGCAACAGCCTTCCCGCCCTGCTCGCCGCCGGCCTGGCCATGGCCGCCCCCGCCTCGGCCGCCACGCTGGTCGGCCTGACCGCCGACAACCGGCTGGTGCGGATCGACACGGAAAGCCGCGCCGCCAGCGCCCCCGTCATGGTGCGCGGCGTGGAGGGGCGGCTGCTCGGCATCGACGTCCGCCCCGCCGATGGCCGGCTCTACGGCGTGACGGAGGGCGGGCAGATCGTCACGCTGGATGCCGCCACGGGCCAGGCCACCGCCGTCAGCCGCCTCTCGGAGAAGTTCGAGTCCGGCGGCCGCGCGGTGGTGGACTTCAACCCGGCGGCGGACCGGCTGCGCCTGATGGGCATGAGCGGCGTGAACTTCCGCATCCACCCCGACACCGGCGCGGTGACGCGCGACGGCACGCTGAAGTACCAGCCCGGCCCCTATGGCGAGACGGCGCCGCGCATCGTCGCCGGCGCCTACACCAACAGCGTGGCCGGCACGCAATCCACCGCGCTCTACACCATCGACACGCTGCTGCGCCGGCTGAACCTGCAGGCGCCGCCGAATGACGGCGTGCAGCAGCCGAAGGGCGAGATCGCCGCCTCGCTGCCCGCCGGCGTGGCCTTCGACATCCTGAGCACCGGCCAGGGCGGCGGCGCGCCGGGCAACACCGCCTGGCTGCTGGCCGGCGGCACGCTGCACACCGTCTCGCTGGAGAGCGGCGCGGCGACGCCGCTCGGCGCCGTCGCGCGGCTGCCGCAGGCCGAGATCCTCGACATCGCCGCCATGCCCTGAGACCTGCATGATCCGAGGACCGGCGGGCCGCCGCGCGCCTCAGGGCGGCGGCGGCCCCTCGCCCAGCAGCTTCTGCATCATCACCAGGTCGAGCCAGCGGCCGGCCTTGCAGGCCACCTGCGGCATCAGCGCCACGCGCGCGAAGCCCAGCCGCTCATGCATGCGGATGGAGCGGTGGTTGGCGGCGTCGATCGAGGCGAGCATGGCGTGCTTGCCGAGCGCCCGCGCCTCCTCCTCCAGCGCCGCCAGCAGCGCGCCGCCCAGCCCCTGGCCGCGCGCATCGGCGCGCAGGTGCACGGAATGCTCCACGCTGTGGCGGAAGCCCGGCCAGGCGGCGCGGAAATCGCCGAAGCTGGCGAAGCCCAGCACCGCCCCGCCCGGCCCCAGCGCCACCAGCACCGGGTAGCCCTGCGCGTGGCGCTGCGCGCACCACAGGGCGCGCCGCTCCGCCGTGTCCGGCGTCTCGGTGTAGACGGCATCGGTGTGGGCGACGATGTCGTTGAAGATCGCCACCATCTCCGGCAGGTGCCGCTCCGCCGCGGGCGCGAGGCGGATGGTGCGCAGCGCCGGCAGCGGGGAGGGCATGCCGCGCCCCTCAGCCGGCGCGGGGCGCACGCAGCGGCGGCGCCACCACCCCGGGCGGGATCGGGCAGGCATAGGGGCGGCCGCCGGTGCGGCGGGTCAGCTCCGCCCGCGCGCGGGCCAGCATCTCCGGGTCGCGGATCGCGTCCAGCGCCGTCGCCGCCATCGCCTGGGCGGCGTGCAGCATGCCCTTGTGCGCCGCCGGCCGCCTGCCCTGCGCCACCATCTGCCAGGTGTGGAACGGCGTGCCGATGGCGTAGCAGGCGCCCCAGCACTGCACCGTGGGCACCACCCAGGAAACGTCGCCCACATCGGTGGAGCCGGCGTTGAAGCGCGGCGTGCCGTCGAAGGCCAGGATCTCCTCCGGCAGCGGCAGGGCGCCGCTCTCCGGCGGCGCGCCGAAGGTCGCCACGCCGCTCTCGATGTCCTCGGCCGTCAGGCTCTCGCGGATGGCGGCGGCGAAGGCGCGGTCCTCCTCGTCGAAGCGCGGCGGGCCGAGGCGGCGGATGTTCTCGTGCATCGCCATCTCCAGCACCGTGTTCGGCACCACCTCGGAGCAGGCCTTGTCCACCTCGACGGTGAGTTCCGTCTCGGTCATGTGCGCGGCGCCCTCGGCGCAGCGGCGCACGCGGGCGAACAGCGCCTCGGCCTGCGCCACCTTCGGCGAGCGGATCAGGTAGAGCACCTCCGCATTGGCCTGCACCACGTTGGGCGAGATGCCGCCCGCATCGGTGATGGCGTAGTGCAGCCGCGCGTCGGAGGGGATGTGCTCGCGCAGGTAGTTGGCGCCCATGTTCATGATTTCGACGGCGTCGAGCGCGCTGCGGCCGAGATGCGGGCTGCCCGCCGCATGGGCGGGGCGGCCCCGGAAGCGGAAATAGACCTGGAAATTGGCCAGCGTCAGGTTCGACATGACGCCGGCATAGGTGCCGGGATGCCAGCAGATGGCGGCGGCGAGGTCGTCGAACACGCCCTCCCGCGCCATGAAGGTCTTGCCGGAGCCGCCCTCCTCGGCCGGGCAGCCATAGTAGCGGATGGTGCCGGAGAGGCCCTCGGCCACCAGCATGTCGCGCGCCGCCGCGGCGGCCAGCATGGCGCCGGTGCCGAGCAGGTGGTGGCCGCAGCCATGGCCGTTGCCGCCCGCCACCAGCGGCGCGGGGCGCGGGTTGCCGGCCTCCTGGCTCAGCCCCGCCAGCGCGTCGAACTCGCCGAGGAAGCCGATGACGGGGCCGCCCTGCCCCACCACCGCCTCGGCCATGAAGGCCGTCTCCAGCCCGGCGACGCGGCGCGTGACGCGGAAGCCCTCCGCCTCCAGCAGCGCGATCTGCGCCGCCACGGAGCGGTGCTCGGCGAAGCGCAGCTCGGCCATCTCCCAGATGCTGTCGGCGAGGGCGGTGTAGCGTGGCGCGCGCGCGCCGATCCGGGTGGCGAGATCGTCGGGGTCCAGCGAGTCGTTGCGCATCATGCGTGTTCCGGTTGCAGCGGGCGGACCCTCGCACCTCGTGCGGGAACAGGGAAGGCCCCTGGTCGGCCCCTCCGCCGCACGGCTGCGTGGGACCATGGAGAAGCCCGCGGCAACCGGCCGGGCACCGCGCGGGTTGCCTCCGCATGCCGCTCGACGACCCCTCCATGCTGGACCATGCGCGCGACCTCGCCATCGCCTACGCCCTGGCCTTCCCCATCGGCTGGGACCGCGAGCGCGAGGACCGCAGCGCCGGGCTGCGCACCTTCCCGCTGGTGGCGATCGCCGCCTGCGGCTTCCTGCAGGCGGCGTCGGAGGTGGTGCGCGACGACCCGCAGGCGGTGGCACGCATCCTGGAGGGGCTGATCACCGGCATCGGCTTCATCGGCGCGGGCGCCATCATCCGCAGCGGGCGGCATGTGCACGGCACGGCCACGGCGGCGGGGCTGTGGACCACGGCGGCGATCGGCGCCGCCTGCGCGCTCGGCGCCTATGAGGTGGCGGTGGTGCTGGCCGTCGCCACTGTGGCCACTTTGCGCGGTCTGCGCGTGTTCAAGGAGGATCGCGATGCCTCGCGCTGAGATGATCTTGGCGAAGGGGTCGCGACCCACCATAAGCCATGCATGAAGCGTTTCTGGGATCAGGCCGCCGCTGCTCCGGCCGAGGATGGTTTCGCCGTGCTGCTCGATGGCCGCCCCCTGCGGCTGCCCGGCAGCGGCCCGCTGCGCCTGCCCCTGCCGCGGCTGGCGGAAGCCGTGGCCGCGGAATGGCAGGCCGCCGGCGGCGCCAAGGGCGGCGAGATGAGCATGGAGGACGTGCCGCTCACCCGCGTGGTGGCCACCGCGCTGGACCGCATGGCGGCCGACCCGGCGCCGAGCGTCGATGCCATCGCCGCCTATGGGCGCACCGACCTGCTCTGCTACCACGGCACCGATGCGCGGCTGGCCGCGCGGCAGGCGCAGGCCTGGCAGCCGCTGCTGGACTGGGTGGCCCTGACCTTCGACGCCCCGCTGCGCGTGACCACCGGCGTGATGCCCGTGCCGCAGCCGCCCGAAGCGGAGCGCGCCCTGCACGCGGCGGTGGCGGCGTTGCCGGTGCTGAAGCTGGCGGCGCTGGGTGTCGCGGTGCCGGCGCTGGGCAGCCTGGTGCTGGGCCTGGCCCTGGCGCATGGCCGGCTGGACGCCGCGGAAGCCTGCCGCCTGGCCTTCCTGGACGAGACCTTCCAGCAGGAACTCTGGGGGCAGGATCGCGAAGCGCTGGAACGGCAACAGGGCATCGTGAAAGATGTCGCCCTGGCCGAGCGCCTGCTGGACCTGGCGCGCGGCTGAATGGCGCGGAAAGCGCCGGGCCACGGGCAGGGAGGAACAGCATGGACGCCAAGCGTGTCCGCATCCGTGGGCGGGTGCAGGGTGTCGGCTACCGTGAATGGATGGTCCGCGAGGCCACGCGGCTCGGCGTGCTGGGCTGGGTGCGCAACCGGCGCGATGGCAGCGTCGAGGCCCTGGTGGCCGGCGACGCCGCGGCCGTCGGCAGCCTGCTGACCGCCTGCCGCGCCGGCCCGCCCCTCGCCCGCGTCGAAGAGATCACCGAAGAGTTCGCAGATCCCCCAGCGGAGCCGGGATTTCGCCGGACCGCAACACAATGAGCAGCATGTTCCAGATCGACACGCCCATCATCCTCTATTCCTTCGACCGGCCCGCCTATCTGGAGGCCGTCTGCGTGTCGCTGACACGGCAGAAGGGGGTGCGCTACGACCCCGCGAAGGTGTTCCTGCTGCAGGATGGCGCGGTCTCCGCCCTCAGCGGCCGCCGCATGGCGCGGGACGCGGATATCGAGGCGAGCGTCGCGCTGTTCCGCCGCCACTTCCCCCAGGGGCAGGTGCGGCGCAGCGAGGGCAATCTCGGCGTGGCGCGCAACATCCTGCGCGGCGAGAAGCTGGTCTTCGAGGAGCTGGACGCGGAGCTGGGCTACTTCTTCGAGGACGACCTGGAACTCGGCCCCTGGTACCTCTACGCGCTGGAGCGGCTGCGCGAGATCACCGCGCCCTTCCCGCGCATCGCCTATTTCGGCGCCTATGGCGACCACCGGCGGGACTATCCGGGCCCGGTGGTGAAATACATCCCGCTCGAGCACCACTGGGGCTTCGGCCTGCGCCGCCACGCCTGGCGGCAGATGATGGCGTGGCTGAAGCCCTATTACGACATCCTGGAAGGGGTGGACTACAACGCCCGCAACCACCGCCGCATCTTCGAGCTGTTCCGCCCGCTCGCCATCGCCAGCGAGGCCTCCTCGCAGGATGCCGCCAAGAGCATCGCCTGCCTGGAGCTCGGCCTGTACCGCGTGCTGACCACGGTCTCCTTCGGCCGCTACATCGGCGAGCGGGGCAATTCCTTCTCGCCGGCGCATTTCCGCGCCATGGGCTTCGACAAGATGCGGGTGGCGCAGAGCGAGACCTACGACTTCACGCCGTTGACCGAAGCGCGGCTCCAGGAGATCGACGCGCACCACCGCCGCCATTACGAGCGGCTGCGGCGCGAGCGCTTCGACGACATCCTGGCCGCGCATCCGGGCCGCTGAGCCGGCCCGGGGAAGCCGGCCGGGGCGGGAGAGGCGGGGCGGCCCGCCTCCCCCGGAGGCTCAGCGCATCGGCGGCGCGTATTGCAGCCCGCCCTTGGTCCAGAGGTTGTTGATGCCGCGCTGCACGCCGAGGGGCGTGATGTTGCGGTCCCACATCTCGCCGAAATTGCCGAGCTGCCGGACGATCTGCACCGCCCAGTCCGGCTGCAGGCCGAGCATCTTGCCGAGGTCGCCGGTCTTGCCCATGAAGCGCTGCACGTCGGGGTTCGGGCTGTCGGCGAAGCTGGCGAGGTTCTGGCTGGTGATGCCCAGCTCCTCCGCCGTCAGCTGCGCGAAATGCGCCCAGCGGACGATGTCGAAGAACTTGAAGTCGCCCTTGCGGACCACGGCGCCGAGCGGCTCCTTCGAGATGATCTCGGGCAGCAGCAGGTAGTCGGCCGGGTTGGTCTGCGTCGCGCGGAAGGCGGCGAGGGAGGAGGCGTCGTTGGTGTAGGCGTCGCAGCGGCCGGAGTTGAAGGCGGTGCGGATCTCCTCGACGCTCTCGATCACCACGGGGGTGAACTTCATGCCGTTGGAGCGGAAATAGTCCGCCAAATTCAGCTCGGTGGTGGTGCCGGGCTGCACGCAGACCGTGGCGCCGTCGAGCGCCCGGGCCGAGGCCACGTTCAGCCCCTTCTTCACCATGAAGCCCTGGCCGTCATAGAAGTTGATGCTGGCGAACTCGAAGCCGAGCGACGCCTCGCGCGAGAGGGTCCAGGTGGTGTTGCGCACCAGCAGGTCCACCTCGCCCGATTGCAGCGCCGTGAAGCGGTTCTGCGAGGTGGTGTTGACGAAGCGGATCTTGCTGGCGTCGCCGAAGATGGCGGCGGCGACGGAGCGGCAGGAATCGGCGTCCAGGCCGCGCATCACGCCCTGGCTGTCCGGCAGGCTGAAGCCCGCCGTGGTGCCGGTGACGCCGCAGACCACCGCGCCGCGGGCGCGGATGGCGGCGACGGTGTCCGCGCCCGCCTGGGCGCGGGCGGGCGTGGCGCCGAGAAGCGTGGTGACGGCGAGGCCGGAAGCCATGGCGAAACCGCCGATGGCCGCAAGAGCGGAACGGAACACGGTGCTCTCCCTGGTTTTTCGGCCGGCGGCCAGCGCCGGCGCCACAAGCAGTCTTGATGGCGGAACGAGCCGAGGCAAGGCAATATCGCCACCGCAATAGGCATACCGAAACGGGAATGCCTTCCGGATCATCGTTCTGCCCGGATTTATGCCTACCGTTTCGTATTCACACTATCATACGGCCGCCACGGCTTGCACGGAAAAGTGATCTGGCCAATTTCCCGGCGCGGCGTTACCCCTTGCTGCGGCGCCGCATGACCGGCGCCCCCCTCCGGCCCGCCGTGCGGCGGCCCGCCCCTCCCTGACCGCCCCCGCCGCGTGGCCCTCCCCTGCCGGAGCGCCGCGCCGCCCGTGTCGGCCTCGCCTTGTCCATCTGTCCCGCCTTTGCCGGAATCCGCCTCATGCCGTCCTGGCTCCCGCTGCTCCTGGGCTTCCTGACCGCGATCGGCCCGCTCTCCATCGACATGTACCTGCCGGCCTTCCCCACCATCGAGGCCGAGTTCGGCGCGCCGCACGGCTCGGCCGAGCTGACCCTGGCGGCCTGGTTCCTGGGCCTCGCGGTGGGGCAGATCGTCCAGGGCAGCCTGGCCGACCGGCTCGGCCGGCGCCGGCCGCTGCTGGCGGGGCTGGTGGTCTACATCATCGGCTCCATCGGCTGCGCCCTGGCGCTGAACATCGAGGCGCTGGCCTTCTGGCGCTGCGTGGCGGCCTTCGGGGGCTCGGCCAGCATGGTGCTGCCGCGCGCCGTGGTGCGCGACCTGGCCGATGGCCACGCGGCGGCGAAGCTGATGTCGCGGCTGATGCTGGTGATGGGCGCGGCGCCCATCCTGGCGCCCAGCATCGGCGGGCTGTTCCTCGCCTTCGGCTCGTGGCGGCCGATCTTCTGGTTCAGCGCCGCCTATGCCGTCATCTCCGCCACCCTGGTCTGGCGCCTGCTGCCGGAGACGCTGCCGCCCGAGCGGCGCCTGCGCCTCGGCCCCGCCGCCATGCTGCTGCGCTACATCGCGGTGCTGCGCGAGCGCGGCTTCTACTCCCATGTCGCCATGGGCTGCGCGGCGATGTTCCTGATGTTCGCCTATGTCGGCGGCTCGGCCGCGGTGTTCGTCGGGCAGTACGGGCTGGCGCCCTCTACCTTTGCCATCCTGTTCGGCGTCAACGCGGCGGGCTTCATCGTCGGCTCGCAGTGCAACCCGCCGCTGCTGCTGCGCTTCGGGCCGCGGCGGCTGGTGCGCGGTGCCTGCTGGGTGGTCCTGGCCGCGGCGCTCGTCATGGCGGCGCAGGCCTTCCTCGGCGTGCCGCACTGGCTCGGCCTGCTGGCGCCGGTCTTCGTCATGATGTTCGCCTCGGCGCTGGTGCTGCCCAACGCGGCGGTGGGCGCGCTCAGCCGCCACGCCAACCAGGCCGGCGCCGCCTCGGCGCTGATGGGCACGCTGCAATTCACCGTGGCGGGGTGCAGCGGCGTGCTGCTCAGCCAGCTGGCCGACGGCACGGCGCGCCCGATGGCCGCGCTGATCCTGGCGGGCGCCCTGGCGCTGGTGCTGGCCGAGCGGCTGCGGCCCGCCCCCGCCGCCGGGCGCGCGCGCTGAGCGCGCGCCTCACTCCCGCCTGAGGCGCCAGACGGCGTTGCCCACGTCGTCGGCCACCAGCAGGGCGCCGTCGCGGGTGGGCAGCACGCCCACCGGGCGGCCGCGCGCCTCGCCCTCCGGCGTGCGGAAGCCGGTGAGCAGTTCCACCGGCGCGCCCTCCGGCCGCCCGTCGCGGAACGGCACCAGGATGACGCGGTAGCCGGCCGGCGGGTCGCGGTTCCAGGAGCCGTGCTGGCCCACCACCGCCGCCCCCGCCGTGCCCGGCCCCATCCGCTCGTCCGGCAGGAAGGCGAGGCCGAGCGAGGCGGTGTGCGCGCCCAGCGCGTAGTCCGGCGCGATGGCCCGCGCCACCAGATCCGGCCGCTGCGGCGAGACGCGCGCATCGACATTCTGGCCGAAATAGCTATAGGGCCATCCATAGAAGCCGCCCGGCCGCACGGCGGTCATGTAGTCCGGCACCAGGTCGTCGCCGATCTCGTCGCGCTCGTTCACCGCCACCCAGAGCGCGCCACTCTGCGGGTTCCAGGCCAGCCCCACCGGGTTGCGCAGGCCGGAGGCGAAGACGCGCCGCGCCCCCGTGGCGCGGTCGATCTCCAGGATGGCGGCGCGGTCCCGCTCCTCCTCCAGTCCGTGCTCGGCCACGTTGGAGTTGGAGCCGACGCCGACATAGAGCCGGCCGCCATCCGGGCTGGCCACCAGGCTCTTGGTCCAGTGGTGGTTGCGCCCCGCGGGCAGCTCGGAGAGCCTCTCGCCCGGCGCGTCGATGCGGGTGGCGCCCGGCGCGTAGGGGAAGCGCAGCACCGCGTCGGCATTGGCCACGTAGAGGTCGCTGCCCACCAGCGCCATGCCGAAGGGGGAGTTCAGCCCCTCCAGGAAGGCCGTGCGGGTCTCGGCGCGGCCGTCGCCATCGGCGTCGCGCAGCAGGGTGATGCGGTTGGCGCTGGGCGTGCGAGCGCCGGCGCGGCGCATGATGAGGCCCTGCACCCAGGCGCGGAGGCCGCCGCCCATGCCCTCGGGCTTGGGCGGCGCGTTGCTCTCGGCCACCAGGATGTCGCCATTCGGCAGCTCGTAGAGCCAGCGCGGATGGTCGAGCCCGCTGGCGAAGGGCTGCACGCGGAAGCCCGGCGCGGGGGTGGGCATGGCGCCCTCCGGCCAGCCAGTGGCCTTGGCCACCTTCACCGTGGGCAGCAGGCCCTGGCGCGGCTCGGGCAGTTGCGGGTGCGGGCCGTACCCGGCGGCCTCCGGCAGGGTGGCGCCGCCGCCGCAGGCGGCGAGCGGCAGCAGCAACGCCAGCGGCAGGAAGCGCCCCGCCCCTGACAGGGCCGCACGATGGCGCGGGGTTCTGGCTGGAGTCATGGCCGGCGCTTCCTCCTGCTGCGGGCCTCGGCCCTCGCGGAAGGAAACGCCGGCGGCGCCGGAGCGGTGGCGCGGCCGGCTTCAAAAAGGCGCGGCCCCCGCCGGGCTCTCCACCAGGCCGCGCCTCCGCAAAACCCTGCCAAGCCGCGCCTTCGCGCGCGGACCTGCCAAGCCGCGCCTTCGCGCGCGGACCTGCCAAGCCGCGCCTCCGCGCGCGGGCCTACCAAGGCGCGCCTCCGCGCGTGGGCCTACCAAGCCGCGCCTTCGCGCGCGGGCCTGCAAAGGCGCGCCTCCGCGCGCGGGCCCCTCAGGGGATCAGCCGCGCCGCGCGCAGCCGCGCAAACAGGTCCAGGAAGGCATCGTCCGTCGGCTGCTGGTCGAGGAAGCCGAGGCGGCGGCTGCGGGACATGTCGGTGACCACCTCGATCGGCCGGCCCAGATCGGCGTCGGTGTGCCAGGGGGAGGCGAGCCGGCCGAGATCCGGCTCGGCCAGGCCGTGCCGCCCGGCCAGCGCCCGCCAGGTCCCGGCATCCTCCGCCATCTGCCGCTCCAGCGGATGCACCGTGCCGTCGAAGGGCGCCGGCTCCAGCCCGAACCAGCCGGCGATGCGCCCCCACATCCAGCGCCAGCGGAACACGTCGCCATTGACCACGTTGAAGGCCAGGTCGCGCGCCGCCGGGGTGGTCGCCGCCCAGAGCAGGTGGCGGGCCAGCAGCCGGGCGTCGGTCATGTCGGTCAGGCCGTTCCACTGCGCGGCCGAGCCGGGAAAGCGGAAGGGCCGCCCCGTTTCGCGGCAGAGCGTGGCGTAGGCGGCGAGGGTGGTGCCCATGTTCATGGCGTTGCCCACCGCCATGCCGATGATGGTGTGCGGCCGGTGCACGCTCCAGGAGAAGCCGTCCCGCGCGGCGGCGGCGAAGACCTCGTCCTCCTGCGCGTAGTAGAAGTTCTCGACGTCGAGCCGCGCCTGCTCCTCGCGGAACGGGGTCTCGGGCAGCACGCCCTTGCCGTAGGATTCGAACGGGCCGAGATAGTGCTTGAGGCCGGTGACCAGCGCGACATGCCGGGTGGCGCCGCCCGGCCGCAGCGCGTCCAGCAGGTTGCGCACCATGGCGGCGTTGACGCGGATGTTCTCCGCCTCGGTGGGCTGCCGCAGCCAGGTGGTGATGAACACCGCCTCCGGCCGCAGCCCGGACAGCGCCGCCGCCGTGCCCGCCGCGTCGCGCAGATCCGCGGCGACGGGACGGATGCCGCCCGGGCCGCTGCCGGGGCGGCGGGACAGGCCATGCACCGTCCACCCCTCCTCCAGCAGCCGTTCCGCCACCGCGTTGCCGACGATGCCGCTCGCCCCGACCACCAGCGCCGTGCCTGCCATGTCCTGCCTCCGGTCCAAATGCGCCCCTCACCTGGGCGGTGGCTTGAGGCGCGTCCAGACGGCACCAATCTGGGACATAGTCACCATAAGGTAACCACTCATGGACCAAGGCAGCCCCGAGGCGGAATGGCGGGAGGATTGCGCGCCGCGCCGCGTGCTGGCGCTGTTCGCCACCAAGTGGACGAGCATGGTGCTGCACACGCTGCACGCCCGCCACCAGGGCGCCGCGCGCACCGGCGTGCTGCTGCGCAGCCTGCCCGGCATCTCGAAGAAGATGCTGACCCAGACGCTGCGCGAGATGGAGGCGAGCGGGCTGCTCACCCGCCACGTGCAGGGCAGCGTGCCCCCGGCGGTGGAATACCGGCTGACGGCGCTGGGGCAGCGCTGCGTGGCGCCGGTCGAGCTGCTCTATGCCTGGGGGCGGGAGAACGCGGACGCGCTGGACCAGCTGGCCCGGCGCCCCACTGCCCGCCGCTGAGGCGCCGCCCCGCCCTCACCGCGTCAGCGGCACGGGCGCGGCGCCGGTCCGCAGGCGCAGCGGCTCACAGGGCCTGCGGCGCAGCGCCCGCCACGCCGAGCGCCTCCATCACCAGCGCCGCGGTCGGCGCCGCCGAGGCCGGGTTCTGGCCGGTCACCAGCCGGCCGTCGCGCAGCGCGAAGGGCTGGAAGTCCGGCCCCGCCTCGTGCCGGGCGCCCAGCGCCTTCAGCCGGCTCTCCAGCAGGAAGGGAACCGCCTGGTCGAGGCCGACCGCGCGCTCCTCGCTGTCGGTGAAGGCGGCGATCCGGCGGCCGGCGACGAAGGGGGTGCCGTCCGGCTTGCGGGCGGAGACCAGCCCCGCCGGGCCGTGGCAGACCGCGGCGACGACCCGCCCCTCGCGGTCGAAGCGCTCGACCAGCGCGGCCAGCGCCGCGCTGCCCGGATAGTCGAACATCGTGCCGTGCCCGCCGGGCAGGAACAGCGCGTCGTAGCCCGTGGGGTCGATCTCGGTGAAGCACGGCGTGGCAGCCACCGCCGCCTGCAGCGCCGGGTCCTGCCGGTAGCGCCGGACCGACGCCTCCTCCTCCCCCTCGGCGCCGAGGCTGCGGGCATCGACCGGCACCGCGCCGCCCGCGACCGAGGCCAGGGTCACCGCGGCGCCGGCGTCTTGGAAGGCGTAGTAGGGGGTGGTCAGCTCCTCCAGCCAGAGGCCGGTGGGCTCCGTGCCGGGGGTCATGCGGTCGGCCGAGGTGGTCACGATGAGGATGCGGGGCATCGCTCGGTCTCCTGTTGTCGGGGGGGTGTGCCGGCGCGGACGGCGCGCCGGCCGCGTCCTGTCCGTGCCGTCCAGATGGGACAGGCCGGGCATCAGCAAATCCCAGAAAACTGGCGAGCCGCCATAAATCCATTTATGGCAACCCGATGTCGCTGCCACAGCTGCGCACCTTCATCGAGGTCTACCGGCGCCGCTCGCTCAGCGGCGCGGCGCGCGCCCTCGGCCTGAGCCAGCCGGCGGTGTCGCAGCACGTGGCGTCGCTGGAGGCGCAGCTCTCGCACCGGCTGTTCGAGCGGCGCCCGCGCGGCGTGCAGCCGACCGCGATCGCCGACGACCTCGCCGCCGCGCTTGGAAACAGCCTGGATACGGCGGAGGCGGCGCTGGCCACGGCGCGCGCCCGCTCGGCGCGGCTGTCGGGCACCGTCCACATCGCAGCACCCTCCGACTATCTGGGCGAGCATGTCGCGCCGCGCCTCGGGCCGCTGGTGGAGGCCGGGCTGGACCTGCGGCTGCATATCGGCGGCCGCGCGGCGCTGTACGAGATGCTGCTCGATGGCCGCGTCCATCTCGGGCTGACGGCCTCGCTGCCCGAGGATCCGCGCCTCGCCTGCCAGGGGGTGGGCGAGGAGAACCTGCGCGCCGTGGCGGCGCCCGCCATCGCCGCGCGGATCGCCGTCGCGGCGACGCTGCGCGAGGGGCTGGCGGCGGTGCCCCACCTCGCCTACGACCTCGACCGCCCGCTGCTGCGCAGCTGGCTCGAGGCGAACGACATCGTGCTGGAGCGGCTGCCGGCGGTGACGGTGCCGGACCTGCGAGTGCTGCGCGCCAGCCTCTGCGCCGGCATCGGCTGGTCCGTGCTGCCCGGCTACCTGACGCGGGAGCAGCGCGGGGATGGCAGCCTGGCCGAGATCCCGGCGCCGCGGGAGGTGCCGCGCAACCAGTTCTACCTCGTCTGGGCGCGGGCGGCGCTGCGGCACCCGCGCGTCGCCTTCGCGCGGGACATCCTGCTGCGGGCGCTGGCCGGGGGCGGCTGAGCTGCGGGCGGGGGCTCAGGCCCCCGCGCCGCTCACTCCCACTCGATGGTGCCGGGGGGCTTGCTGGTGATGTCGTAGGTGACGCGGTTGATGCCGCGCACCTCGTTGACGATGCGCCCCGCCACCCGCGTCAGGAACTCCATGGTGAAGGGGTAGACATCGGCCGTCATGCCGTCCGTGCTGGTCACGGCGCGCAGCGCGCAGGCGCTGTCATAGGTGCGGCCATCGCCCATCACGCCCACGGTGCGCACCGGCAGCAGCACGGTGAAGGCCTGCCAGATGGCGTCGTACAGCCCGGCGGCGCGGATCTCCTCCAGGTAGATGCTGTCCGCCTTCTGCAGGATCTGCACCTTCTCGCGCGTCACCTCGCCGGGGATGCGGATGGCCAGCCCCGGCCCCGGGAAGGGGTGGCGGCCGACGATCTCCTCCGGCATGCCCAGCTCCCGGCCGAGCGCGCGCACCTCGTCCTTGAACAGGTCGCGCAGCGGCTCGACCAGCCGCATCCGCATGTCCTCCGGCAGGCCGCCCACATTGTGGTGCGACTTGATGGTGACGGAGGGGCCGCCGGTGGCCGAGACGCTCTCGATCACGTCCGGGTAGAGCGTGCCCTGGGCCAGGAAGTCGGCGCCGCCGATCTTCTCCTGCTCCTCCTCGAACACCTCGATGAACAGCCGGCCGATGGTCTTGCGCTTCTTCTCGGGGTCGGTGACGCCGGCGAGCTGGCCGAGGAACAGGTCGGAGGCGTCGCGGTGCACCAGCTTGATGTTGAAGCGGTCGCGGAAGGTCTGCACCACCTGCTCGGTCTCGCCGGCGCGCATCACGCCATGGTCGACATAGATGCAGGTGAGCTGGTCGCCGATCGCCTCGTGGATCAGCACGGCGGCGACGGAGGAATCGACGCCGCCCGAGAGGCCGCACACCACCTTGCCGTCCCCCACCTGGGCGCGGATGCGGGCGATGGCCTCGGCGCGGAAGGCGGCCATGGTCCAGTCGCCCTGGCAGCCGCACACCTCGTGGGTGAAGTTGCGCAGCAGCTGGGTGCCGTGCGGCGTGTGCACCACCTCGGGGTGGAACTGGATGCCGTAGAAGTGGCGGCTGTCATCGGCCACCATGGCATAGGGCGCGCCGGGGCTGGTGGCGACGATGCGGAACCCCTCCGGCAGCCGCGCCACGCGGTCGCCATGGCTCATCCACACCTGCTCGCGCGCGCCGGGGGACCAGAGGCCCCGGGTCAGCGCGCAATCCTCCTGCACCTCGACATAGGCGCGGCCGTATTCCTGGTGGTCGCTCTTCTCGACCAGCCCGCCGAGCTGCATGCACATGGTCTGCTGGCCGTAGCAGATGCCGAGCACGGGGATGTCCATCTCGAACACCACCTGCGGCGCGCGCGGGCTGCCCTCGTCCACGGTGCTGGCCGGGCCGCCCGAGAGGATGATCCCCTTCGGGGCGAAGCCCTGGATGCGCGCGGCATCGGCCGTGAACGGCCAGATCTCGCAATAGACGCCCGATTCCCGCACCCGGCGCGCGATCAGCTGCGTCACCTGGCTGCCGAAATCGAGGATGAGGATGCGGTCGTGGGAGGAGAGGTCGGCCATGCCGGCTTCCACCACAACCGCACCGCCGAGGCAAGGCTCTTGCGCGGCGCGGCAGGGTTGCGGCACCGATATGGTGCCGGGCCGCCCCTTGATCGGCGGCGGGCCCGCCGCCACGCTGGGAAGCGAACTTTCCAACGGGACGACAACTCCAATGACCTGGTCGATCGTGGCGCACGATCCCGCAACCGGCGCCTTCGCCGTGGCCGTCACCACCTGCGCCTTCGCGGTCGGTGCCTCCTGCCCCTATGTGCGGGCGGGGGTGGGCGCGGTCTCGACCCAGTCCTTCACCAACCGCTACCTCGGCCCGGCGGTGCTGGACGGCATGGCGCGCGGCCTCGCCCCCGCCGCCGCCATCGAGGGCGCGCTGGCCGGCGACGACGGCCGCGCGCTGCGCCAGATCCACGCCGTGGACCGCCAGGGCCGCACCGCCGCCTGGACCGGCGAGAGCTGCGTGGAATGGGCCGGCTCGCAATCCGGCCCCGGCTTCAGCGTGGCCGGCAACATGCTGGCCAACCCCGCCGTGGTGGGGGAGACGGCGGCCACCTTCCGCGCCGGCACCGGGCTGCTGCTGCCCGAGCGGCTGGTGCTGGCGCTGGATGCCGGCGAGGCCGCGGGCGGCGACCGGCGCGGCCGGCAATCGGCCGCCATGAAGCTGGTGACGACGGAGGACTTCCCCGACATCGACCTGCGGGTGGACGACCATCCGGAGCCGCTGGTGGAGCTGCGCCGCCTGCTCGGCGTCTGGCGGCGGGAGCGGGCGCCGGGCCTGGCCACCGCGCCGCGCAAGGCCGACCCTTCCGGGTTGATCGACAAGGCGATGATCGAGGCCGGCTGGCGCGCGCGAGGGCTGGATTTGCGCTTCCCGCGCCGCTGACGGGGGCACGAGGAAGGCCGGGCGCAAAAAAAAAAGCCCAGGGGCGATGTCCCTGGGCCTTCGCGACGGCACAAGGCCGGCGGCTCGGATGAGGCGCGGGCCGCTCAGCGCGGCGCCAGCACCATGATCATCTGGCGGTTCTCGAGGCGCGGCATCTGCTCGACCTTGGCCAGCTCGGCCAGCTCGGTGCGGATGCGCTCCAGAACCTTCACGCCCAGGTCCTGGTGGGCCATCTCGCGGCCACGGAAGCGCAGGGTGACCTTCACCTTGTCGCCTTCCTCGATGAAGGACTTGGCCGCGCGCATCTTCACGTCGTAATCATGGTCATCAATGTTCGGGCGAACCTTGATTTCCTTGATCTCGACGATCTTCTGCTTCTTGCGGGCCTCGTTGGCCTTCTTCTGCTGCTCGTACTTGTACTTGCCGTAGTCGGTGATCTTGCAGACCGGCGGCACGGCGTTGGGGCTGATCTCCAGGAGATCCATGCCCAGCTCATAGGCGCGCAGCAGGGCTTCGCGCGCGCTCATCACGCCGAGCATCTCGCCGTCCTGGTCGATCAGGCGCACCTGCGGAACGCGGATATCCTCGTTCACACGCGGTCCGTCGCGGGCGGGCAATTGGTTCGGAATAGGGCCTCGGGCCAGAGTCGGCTCCTGTCGCTGTTGAAACGCTTTGGGTGAGTCTTATGGTGCAGCAGTCACGCTGCTGCAACCATTGCCTGCTCTTTCAGATCGGGAGGCGTTGCCTCCGCCGCAAGGGTGGCCACGGCCTCCTGCAGCGTCAGCGTCACCTGCTCGCGCCCGGGCAGGCGGCGCAGCACCACCTTGCCCTCCTCCGCCTCGCGCCGGCCGATCACGGCCAGCACGGGCACGCGCTGGTCGATATGGTCGACGACCTTGCGGTTGATCTTTTCATTGCGCAGATCCAGCTCCACCGCAAGCCCGGCCTTCTGCAGCGCGGCGGCCACCTGGCGGGCGAAGGGCGCCGCCTCGTCGACGATGGTGGCCACCGCCACCTGGACGGGCGCCAGCCAGAGCGGGAAGCGCCCGGCATGCTCCTCGATCAGGATGCCGAGGAAGCGCTCGAAGGAGCCGAGGATGGCGCGGTGCAGCATGACGGGGCGGTGGCGGTTGCCATCCTCCCCCACATACTGGGCATCGAGCCGCTCGGGCAGCACGAAATCCACCTGCAGCGTGCCGCACTGCCAGTCGCGGCCGATGGCGTCGCGCAGGACGAATTCCAGCTTCGGGCCGTAGAAGGCGCCCTCCCCCGGGTTCAGCTCGTACTCCACGCCGGCGGTGGCGCAGGCCTGCTTCAGCGCGCCCTCGGCGCGGTCCCAGGTGGCGTCGTCGCCGGCGCGCTTCTCCGGCCGGTCGGAGAACTTCACGCGGAAGCTCTCGAAGCCGAAATCCCGGTAGATCGCCGAGAGCAGCGCGACGAACTCCACCGTCTCGCCGGCGATCTGGTCCTCCGAGCAGAAGATGTGCGCGTCGTCCTGCACGAAGCTGCGGACGCGCATGATGCCGTGCAGCGCGCCGGAGGGCTCGTAGCGGTGGCAGGCGCCGAACTCGGCCATGCGCAGCGGCAGCTCGCGGTAGCTGCGGAGGCCCTGATTGAAGATCTGCACATGGCAGGGGCAGTTCATCGGCTTCAGGGCCAGCAGGCGGTCCTTCTCGGACTCGTCGTCCACGGTCGCCAGGAACATGTTCTCGCGGAACTTCTCCCAGTGGCCGGAGGCCTCCCACAGCTTGCGGTCCACCAGCTGCGGCGTGCGCACCTCCTGGTAGAGGGCGGCGTCCAGCCGGCGGCGCATGTAGTCCTGCACCCGGCTGTAGAGGCGCCAGCCCTTGGGGTGCCAGAAGATGCTGCCGACCGCCTCCTCCTGGAGGTGGAACAGGCCCATCTCCTTGCCGATCTTGCGGTGGTCGCGGCGCTCCGCCTCCTCCAGCTGGTGCAGGTGGGCGTCCAGCTCCTTCTGGTCGCGCCAGGCGGTGGCGTAGATGCGGCTGAGCATGGCATTGCGGTGGTCGCCCCGCCAGTAGGCGCCGGCCACCTTCATCAGCTTGAAGGCGGAGCCGATGTCGCCCGTGCTCCGCATGTGCGGGCCGCGGCAGAGGTCGAGCCACTCGCCCTGGCGGTAGATGCTGATCGGCACCTCCACCGGCAGGTCGCGGATCAGCTCGGCCTTGTAGCGCTCGCCCTTGGCCTCGAAGAAGGCGATCGCCTCCTCGCGCGGCCATTCCTCGCGCACGAAGGCGGCGTTCCGCGAGATGATCTCCCGCATCTTCGCCTCGATCGCCGGGAAGTCCTCGGGCGTGAAGGGCTCGTTGCGGGCGAAGTCGTAGTAGAAGCCGCCCTCGATGGCGGGGCCGATCGTCACCTGCGTGCCGGGGTAGAGCTCCTGCACGGCTTCCGCCAGCACATGCGCGGCGTCGTGGCGGATCATCTCCAGCGCCTCGGGGTCGCGCCGCGTGATGAAGCGCACGGCGGCGTCGGACTCGATGCGGTGGGAGAGGTCGCGCAGCACGCCATCGACCTGCATGGCCAGCGCCGCCTTGGCGAGGCCGGGCCCGATGGCGGCGGCCACGGTGGTGCCCGTCACCGCCTCGTCGAAGACGCGGACGGACTGGTCGGGCAGCGTGATCGCAGGCATCGGAAATCCATTCCCAGAAGCTGGTGGAAAAAGGGCGCCGGACCATGAGGGCGCGGGCGCAGCGCGTCAACGGCTAATGGGTTGATATGGGGTGAAGGCCGCTGCCGCGCCGCCCCGGGGGAAGGGAGGCGGCCATGCCACAGGGGCATGGCCGCAGGGGGCTTCTCGAAGGTCCCCCTTCTCCCGCCGTGTCCCGGCCGGCGGTGGCGGCCGGGAAGCCGCGCGCCTCAGCCCAGATCTTCCGCCTCGTCATAGGTGCGCTTGACCAGGAACAGGGCGAAGAACACCCCGAACAGGAACAGGCCGAGGCCGAACAGGGTCAGCGGCCCGTCCACCGAGGCGCCGGCGGCCAGCAGGCCGGTAAGGGCGATCAGCGCCGAGAACAGCAGGAAGAAGATGCGGGTGGGGCTCATCGGGGGTCTCGCGGCTTGGAGGGCAGGTCGTCGTAGAGGATGCGGGCGGCGGCGCCGTCCAGGTCGTCATACTGGCGGGCGCGCAGCGTCCAGAGGAACAGCAGCAGGGCGAGGCCGCCCAGGAACAGCGCCAGGGGCACCAGCAGCAGCAGGGCACTCATGCCTTCACCTTCCCGGCGCGCAGCGCATTGAGGATGACGATGATGGAGGAGGAGGCCATCACCAGCGCCGCGATCAGCGGCGTGGCGTATCCCAGCACCGCGCAGGGCACCGCGACCATGTTGTAGATCAAGCTGAAGGCGATATTCTGCCGCGCCAGGCGCTGCGCCCGCCGTGCCACGCGGATGGCGTAGGGCAGCGCCCCCAGCCCTTCCCCGCGCAGCACCAGGTCGGCCGCGCCCTGCGCCAGGTCGGTGGCGCCCTGCGGCGTGGCCGAGACATGCGCCAGCGCCAGGGCGGCGGCGTCGTTGATGCCATCCCCCACCATCAGCGGCCGGTGCCCGGCCACGCTCAGCGCGGCGATGCGCTCCGCCTTGCCCTCCGGCGTGGCGCGCGCCTGCCAGGGCCCGATGCCGGTGGCGTGGGCGGCGGCCTCCACCGCCGGCGGCGCGTCGCCCGAGAGCAGCTCGGCCTCCAGCCCCAGCTCCCGCAGCGCCGCCACGGCGGGGGCGGCATCCTCCCGCAGCCGGTCGGCGAAGCGGAAGGGCACGGGGGAGAGGCCGGGGCGCGCCAGCCACAGCGTCAGCCCCTCATCCTCCTGCGGCAGGCCGATGAAGGGGGCGCTGCCGAGGCGCGTCTCGCCCTCCGGCCCGCCCCCCTGCACACCGGCGAGGCGGAGGCCCTGGCCCGGCACCTCCACCACGCCCTCCGGCGCGGGGGGCGCGTCGGGGCAGGCCGCCACCAGCGCGCGCGCCAGCGGGTGGCGCGAGGCCCGCGCCTGCGCCGCCGGCTCGCGCAGCGCCGAGACGCGCCGGCCCGGCTCCTCCAGCAGCACGGGGCGGCCTTCGGTCAGCGTGCCGGTCTTGTCGAGCACCACATGGCCGGCGCCGGCCAGCCGCTCCAGCGCGGTGGCCGAGGCCACCAGCACGCCGCGGCGGAACAGCGCGCCGCTCGCCGCCACCTGCACCGCCGGCACGGCGATGGCGAGGCCGCAGGGGCAGGTGATGATCAACGCAGCGACGGCCGGCACCAGCGCCGCCTGCCAGGAGACGCCCACCCACAGCCACCAGCCGAGGAAGGTGGCCAGCGCCACCGCGTGCGCCGCCGGCACGTAGAAGCGCGCCGCCTTGTCGGCGATGGAGACGAAGCGGCCGCGCGCCTGCTCCGCCCGCTCCAGCAGCCGCGCCATGGCGGCGAGCGAGCCGTCGGCCAGGGCGGCGGTGACGCGCAGCACGAAGGGGTCGCCGAGATTCACCGCGCCGGCGGCCAGGGCCTCGCCCCGGCGCAGCAGGCGCGGCAGGCTCTCGCCCGAGGTGGCGGCGGTGTCGACCAGCGCCTCGGGGCTATCCACCACCCCGTCCAGCCGCAGCCGCTCGCCGCGCGCCAGCAGGATGCGGTCGCCGGCGCGGATGGCGGCGGCGGGGCAGGACTCCGCCACCCCCGACGAGCAGAGCCGCTGCACCGTGCCCTCCTGCAGCGCCAGCAGCTCGGCCACCGCCTGGCGAGCGCGGCGGCGCGCGGCGCGGTCCAGCACCCGGCCCGCCAGCAGCAGCGCCAGCAGGGCGGTGGCACCGTCGAACCAGGTGTAGTCGCCGTTGCGCAGCGTCTCGGAGAGGCTCATCGCCGTGGTGGCGAGGATGCCGAGCGAGACGGCGAGATCCATGTTCGGCCGCCCCGCCCGCACCGAGTGCCAGGCGGAGCGGTAGAAGGGCATGCCCGCCACCAGCACCACCGGCAGGCCGATGAGCGCCGCCAGCCAGTGCATCAGGTGGCGCGTGGCCTCGCCCATGTCGGTGCCGGCCCAGACCGCCACCGAGACCAGCATGACGTTCATCATGCCGAAGGCGGCGATGCCGAGCGCGCGCAGCAGCGCCCGCCCCTCGGCATCCTCGGTGGCGCGCAGGCAGGCGGGGGACCAGGGCGCGGCGCGGAAGCCGAGCCGGGCGATCAGCGCCACCAGCGCGTTGGCGCGCGCCGCCCCGCCCCGCCATTCCAGGGTGAGCCGGCGGGCCGAGAGGCTGGCGCGGGCGCGCAGCACGTCCGGCTCCTGCGCCAGCGCCTGCTCCAGCAGCCAGACGCAGGCGCCGCAGGTGAGGCCGGAGACCATCAGCTCCAGCCTGTGGGTGCCGCCGCGCCCGGGCAGGGCGAGGGCGGCGAAATCCGTCTCGGGCGGGGCCTCCGCCGGGCGCAGCGTGCCGGCGGCGGTCTCCTGCCGGCGGTAGAAGGCATCGAGGCCGAGGCCGGAGACCAGCGCGTGCGCGCCCGCGCAGCCGGCGCAGCAGAAGCGCGCCGCCCCCTCCGGCAGGGGCGCGCCGCAATGGGCGCAGGCGGCGGCACCCCGGGGCGCCGCCTCAGCCAGCAGCGCGGTCATGGCGCGGCGCTCCTCACCACGATCCTCTGGCGGATGTCGAGTTGCCGGCCACCCGGGCCGGTCAGCACCAGCCGCGCCTCCCACTGCCCCGGCCATGGCGGATTCGCCTCGGCGAGGAAGTGGCCCGGCGCGGCGGCGGCGAAGTTGAGCGGCACCGTCTCGCCGCTCAGCGGGCGCAGCAGCAGGCCCTGCACCGTGCCGGCCACGGGGCGGCCCGCCGCATCCTCGGCGGCGAGGGCGAGCACCCCCTCCTCCAGCCGCAGCGTGGCGCGCCAGCCCAGCGCCCGCTGCCGGGCGCTCTCGGCCAGCACGTCGTTGTAGGCGAGGCCGCGGTCATAGGCGCGGCCCACGGTGACGCCGGTGAAGCTGGACAGCGCCGCCCAGATCAGCACGCCGTTCACCGCGATCACCAGCGCCATGCCGCCGACGAACACCCAGGGAATCCAGCCGCTGCGGCGGGGCCGGGGGAGCGGGGCGGCGGCGGCGGTCGAGCCATCCATGGCGGAAACTCCCTTACTTCGGGCCGAGGAAGACGCTGCGCTCGGACAGCACGGTGCGGCCCTCCGCATCCAGCAGGCGGAAGCGCACCGGCGTGCTCTCCGCCAGCCGCAGGCCCGCGGGCGCGGTGACCAGGGCGCGCCACTGCGTCACCCCGTCCGGCCGCAGCGCCAGCAGCGGGCGGCCGGCGGCGTCCGTCTCGCTGTCCTGCACCACCAGGCGGAAGCCCTGCGGCGCGTCCAGCGCCAGGGCCAGCGCCGCCTCGCCGCGCCGGCGGTTGGCCAGCTTCAGCGTGTAGGCGTTGCGCAGGGCGCCATCGGAGAGGCGGACATAGAGCGGCGCGCGGTCGCGCAGCACGGTCAGCGTCGCGGTGTCGCGCAGCAGGAAGGCGCCCAGCATCACCAGCGCCACGGCGCCCAGCACGCCGGCATACATCCAGGTGCGCGGGCGGGAGAAGCGCACCGGCTGGCGCGCCTTCATGCCGCAGACCTGCCGCACCGGGCCGGGTGCCAGGCCCGCGGTGGCGGCCTCGCTGGCGGCGAGGTTGGCCAGCGTCTCGAAGGCGACGAGGCCATTGGGGCGGCCCAGCTTGCGCATCACGTCGTCGCAGGCGTCGATGCACAGGCCGCAGCCGATGCATTCGAGCTGCTGCCCGTCGCGGATGTCGATGCCGGTGGGGCAGACATGCACGCAGGCGCGGCAGTCGACGCAGTCGCCGATGCCCTCGGCCTTGGCCTTGCCGCGCGGCTCGCCGCGCCAGGCGCGGTAGCTGACGACGAGCGAGTTCTCGTCCAGCATCGCCGCCTGGAAGCGCGGCCAGGGGCACATGTAGGTGCAGACCTGCTCGCGCGCCCAGCCGGCCAGCACATAGGTGGTGGCGGTGAACAGGCCGAAGAAGAAGTAGGTCTCGAGGCTGGCGCCGCCGGTGAGGATCTCGCGCGTCACTGTCGGCGCGTCCTGGAAATACATGATCCAGGCGCCGCCCGTGGCCGCGGCGATGGCCAGCCAGGCGGCGTGCTTGGCCGCCTTGCGCGCCAGCTTGGCGCGGCTCCAGGGCGCCGCGTCCAGCTTCATGCGGGCGTTGCGGTCGCCCTCGATCTTCCGCTCCACCCACATGAACAGGTCGGTCCAGACCGTCTGCGGGCAGGTGAAGCCGCACCAGACGCGGCCGAACAGCGCGGTGGCGGCGAACAGGCCGATGGCGCCCAGCACCAGCAGCCCGGTGAGGAAGTAGATCTCCTGTGGCCAGATCTCGATCCAGAACAGGAACAGGCGGGCATTGGCGATGTCGGCCAGCACCGCCTGGTCCGGCATCCCCGGGCCGCGCTCCCAGCGCAGCCAGGGCACCAGGTAGTAGAGCGCGAGGCAGAGGGCCAGGATCGCCCATTTCGCCCGCCGCACCCGCCCCTGCACGGCGCGCGGATAGACCTTCTGCCGGCTGGCGTAGAGCGAGGGCTCCGGCGGCGGGGCGGTCCTGTCGGCGGGGTCGATCCGGCCCATGGCGCGCTACTCCGCCTCGCCGCCGCCGAGGGCGTGGACATAGACGGCGAGCATGTTCACCACCGCCGGGTCGAGCCGCGTGCTCCAGGAGGGCATCACGCCGGCGCGGGCATAGGCGATGCTGTGCACCACCGCCGCTTTGTCGCCGCCATAGAGCCACACCTGGTCGGCCAGGTTGGGCGCGCCCATCTCGCGGTTGCCGAGGCCGCGCTCGCCATGGCAGCTGGCGCAGTTCTCGGCGAAGAGGGCGGCGCCGCGCCCGGCGGCCGCGGGGTCGGTGGCGCGGCCGGAGAGGCCCAGCACATGCTCGGCCACGTCGTTCACCTGCGCCGGCTTCAGCAGCCCGTCGGCCAGGAAGCGCGGCATCATGGTGGCGCGCGCCGCCTCGTCCTCGGTGTTGCGGACGCCGTGGCGGATGGTGTCGCGGATCTGGTCCAGCTTGCCGCCCCAGATCCAGTCATCGTCGGCGAGGCTCGGGAAGCCGCCCGGCGCGCCCTGCCCGCCCGCGCCATGGCAGCCGGCGCAATTGTTGGCGAAGGCCACGCGCCCGCCAGCGAGGGCGAAGTTGCGCAGGTCGGCATCGGCCACGATCTGCTGCGGCGTCGCCCCGCGCAGCGCGTTCAGCATCGGCGCCTGCTGGTTGGCGCGCTCCACCATCTCGTCGACGATGGCGCCGCGCGCCGTCCAGCCGGTGACGCCGGTGGCGCCGCGGATCGGCAGCGCCGGGTAGAGCACCACCCACACCAGCGCGAAGACGATGGTGGCGTAGAAGGTGTAGATCCACCACTTCGGCAGCGGCGTGTTGAGTTCCTTGATGCCGTCCCACTCATGGCCGGTGGTGTCCCGGCCGCTGACGGCGTCCTTCTCGATCTTGGTCGGCATCGTCAGATGCTCCGGTTCGGGCGCCGCGCGCGCGGCGCCTCGTCGCGCAGGGGAATGTCGGCCAGCGCCTGGTAGGCGTGGCGCCGGCCCGGCCGCAGCACCCAGGCGAGGATGAAGCCGAACAGCAGGAAGAACCACACCACCCAGGCGGCCTTCAGCAGCGGGTAGATCGCGAGCATCGCCCCCTCCCCGCTCACTGCTGCCGCACGCGCTCGGGCGTGACGTCGCTGAACGTCACCAGCGTGCCGAGCATCTGCAGATAGGCCACCACCGCGTCCATCTCGGTGATGTCGCGGCCATTGCCGTCGAAGGCGCCCTGGCGCGCGCGGGCGTAGCGGCCCTGGAAGCCGGCCGGGTCCTGGTCGGGCTTCGCCTGCGCCTCGAGGTCGGCCTTCGCGTTGGCGATCATCGCGTCGGTGTAGGGCACGCCGACGGCGCGCTGGCCGCGCAGGTTGTCGGCGATGTCGCGGTAGTCGAGCCGGCGGTCGAGGAAGGCGTAGGGCGGCATCACGCTCTCCGGCACGACGGCGCGCGGGCTGCGCAGGTGCGCCGCGTGCCAGTCATCCGAGTAGCGGCCGCCGACACGGGCGAGGTCCGGCCCCGTGCGCTTGCTGCCCCACTGGAACGGATGGTCGTAGAGGCTCTCGGCGGCGAGGCTGTAGTGGCCATAGCGCTCCAGCTCGTCGCGGAAGGGGCGCACCATCTGGCTGTGGCAGGTGTAGCAGCCCTCGCGCACATAGATGTCGCGGCCCATCAGCTCGAGCGGCGTGTAGGGGCGGATGCCCTCCACGCGCTCGATGGTGGTCTCCACCGCGAAGAGCGGGACGATCTGCACCAGGCCGCCGATCGAGACCGTGATGAGGGTGAGCACCCCCATCAGGATCAGGTTCTTCTCGACCAGCGCGTGGCTGAGACGACGGAACATTGCTGCCAGTTCCTTATTCGGCGGGGGAGGCGGCGGGGAAGACGGGGGTGACGAGCGGCTGGGTCTGCGGCACGTCGCGCACGGTGCGCCACAGGTTGTAGGCCATCAGCAGCGCGCCGCTGAGGTAGAGCACGCCGCCCAGCATGCGGATGACGTAGTAGGGGTGCATCGCCGCGACGGTCTCGACGAAGGAGTACTGGAGGAAGCCCAGCTCGTCGTAGGAGCGCCACATCAGCCCCTGCATGATGCCCGACACCCACATGGCGGTGATGTAGAGGACGATGCCGAGGGTCGCGATCCAGAAGTGCCACTCGGCCAGCTTCTTGGAATACAGCTCGGTCTTGCCCCACAGGCGCGGCACCAGCCAGTACAGCGCGCCGAAGGTGATGAAGCCGTTCCAGCCCAGCGCGCCGGAATGCACGTGGCCGATCGTCCAGTCGGTGTAGTGCGACAGCGCGTTCACCGCCTTGATCGACATCACCGGCCCCTCGAAGGTGGCCATGGCGTAGAAGCCGACGGCGGCGACGGAGAAGCGCAGGCCCGGATCGGTGCGCAGCTTGTCCCAGGCGCCGGAGAGGGTCATCAGCCCGTTGATCATGCCGCCCCAGGAGGGCATCCACAGCATGACGGAGAACACCATGCCGAGGGTCTGCGCCCAGTCCGGCAGCGCGGTGTAGTGCAGGTGGTGCGGGCCCGCCCAGATGTAGAGGAAGATCAGCGACCAGAAGTGGATGATCGACAGCCGGTAGGAATAGACCGGCCGGTCCGCCTGCTTCGGGATGAAGTAGTACATGATGCCGAGGAAGCCGGCGGTGAGGAAGAAGCCCACCGCGTTGTGGCCGTACCACCACTGGATCATCGCGTCCTGCACGCCCGAGGCGGCGCCGTAGGACTTCACGTGGCCGAGGCTGAGCGGCAGCGCGATGTTGTTGCCGATGTGCAGCATCGCCACGGTGATGATGAAGGCGAGGAAGAACCAGTTGGCCACGTAGATGTGCGGCTCCTCGCGCCGGAGGATGGTGCCGCCGAAGGCGACCAGGTAGGACACCCACACCACCGTCAGCCACAGGTCCACATACCATTCGGGCTCGGCGTATTCCTTGCCCTGGGTCACGCCCAGCACGTAGCCGAGCGCCGCCATGACGATGAAGAACTGGTAGCCCCAGAACAGGAACCAGCCCATCTCCTCGCCGCCGAACAGCCGGGCGCGGCAGGTGCGCTGCACCACGTAGAGGCTGGTGCAGAGCAGCGCGTTGCCGCCGAAGGCGAAGATGACGGCGCTGGTGTGCACCGGCCGCAGCCGGCCGAAGGTGGTCCATTCGAGGTCGAGGTTCAGCAGCGGGAAGGCCAGCTGCGAGGCCACCACCACGCCGACCAGGAAGCCCACGATGCCCCAGAACAGCGTGGCCACCGCCATGGCCCGGATCGGGCCGTCCACATAGCTCTCCTGCCGCCAGCTGCCGCTCACTGCGGCGAGGCGCGCGGCGTGGCCTCCTTCGGGCATGGCTGAAATCTCCGGTCGTCTGCGGGGGAGGCCGCCCCCGGTGCGGCCGCGCCGGCCTCCGGGGCCCGCGCGGGATCAGGCGGCAGGTAGCGCCCCCGCCGCTCGCGCGTCCTTGATCCGCATCAACCCCGCGCGCCGCATCCGCCGCTATGGTGCCGCCGCAACACCGCCCCCAGCACCCCACCCGCAGCACACCATTCGCAGCACACCATTCGCAGCACAGGGACCCCGCCGATGCCGCAGACGCACGCCATCGCCACGCCGCAGGCCATCCCGGCGCCGCGCGCCGTGCCGCACGACCGCCCCTGGGCTTGGCTGGCCGCGGGCTGGAACGACCTCTGGGCGGCGCCGCTGCTCGGCCTCTCCTACGGCGCGGCGCTCACCCTGGCCGGCTGGGCGCTGGCCCTGCTGGCGCAGCGGACGCACACGCTTTGGGCCATCCTGCCCGCCACCGCCGGCTTCTTCCTGGTGGCGCCGCTGCTGGCCGCCGGGCTCTACGAGGTCTCCCGCCGCCGCGCCGTGGGGCTCGGCAGCGGCTGGCCGCAGGCGCTGGACGGCTTCCGCCGCAATGGCGGGCAGCTGGCGATGATGGGCGGCGTGCTGCTGCTGCTGCACCTGTTCTGGGTGCGGCTGGCGGGGCTGCTCTTCGCCCTCTGCTTCGGCACCGGCTTCTCCCCCTCGCTGGAGCGGCTGCCGCTGGCGCTGCTCGGCTCCGAGCGGCTGCTGCCCTTCCTCATCGCCGGCACGGGGATGGGCTTCCTGCTGGCGGCGCTGGCCTTCGGCATCTCCGCCCTCTCCGTGCCGATGCTGGTGGCGCGCGACATCTCCGCCATCGAGGCCGTCATCGCCTCCTGGCGGGGGGTGATGGAGAACTGGCGCGCCATGGCGCTGTGGGCCGGGCTGATCGTGCTGTTCATCGGGCTGGCGCTGGTGCCCTTCTTCCTCGGCCTCGTCGTCGCCCTGCCGCTGATCGGCCACGCCACCTGGCACGCCTACCGCGACATCTACCCCGACCTGCCGCCGGGCCCGGCTGACTGAGGGCGCGCCCTCCCGGCGGCACATGAACGGCGCGTCATCTTGCGCGCGCCCCGGCGCATCCCGACATGCAGGGCATGATCGACGCCAAGGCTCTCCTCGACCGCTTCCTGGGTGCCGGCCTGTCCGGCCAGCAGGGCCAGCGCCCTCCCGGCTCCCCCTCGGGTGCCTCGCCCTCAGGTACCTCGCCCTGGGGCGCGCCGCCCCCCGCCGGCAATGCCTCCGGCGGCGGCGGGCTGGCCGGCGGGCTGGCGCAGGCCGCGCAGCAGATCCTCGGCCGCGGCGGGGCATCGGGCGGCAGCGGGCTGGGTGGCAGCGGGCTGGGTGGCAGCCTGGGCGGGCTGGCGGGCATCACCGCAGCCGGCGGGCTGCTCGGCACCATGCTCGGCAAGAAATCCGGCAAGCGCGGCGGCGGCGGCGGGCTGCTGAGCCATGGCGGCGCCGCGGTGCTCGGCGCCCTGGCGCACCGCGCCTGGCAGAACTGGCAGGCCGGGCAGGCGCCGCAGGCCGCCCCCACCGTGACGGCGCGCGACGTCGAGGCGGTGGAGCCGCGCTTCCTGCCCGGCGCGGCGCCGGCGGCGGGGGGCGAGGCCTTCGAGCTGTCGCTGATCCGCGCCATGATCGGCGCCGCCCGCGCCGATGGCCATATCGATGCCGGGGAGCGCGCGCGCATCTTCGAGCAGGTGGAGAAGGCCGGGCTGGACGCCGAGGCCAAGGCCTTCGTGTTCGACACGCTCGACGCCCCCATCGGCGTCAGCGAGGTGGCCGCCGCGGCGCGCACGCCGGAGCAGGCGGCGGAGATCTACCTCGTCTCCTGCCTCGCCATGGACCCGGACGAGCCGGCCGAGCGCGCCTACCTGGCGGCGCTGGCGCACCGGCTGAAGCTGCCCGAGGGGCTGGCCGAGCATCTCGGCCGGCAGGCCGAGGCCGCCATCCGCCCAGCGGGCTGATCGGCGGGCTGAAAGACCGCGCGGCGGGCCTACAGCCGCCGTGTCATGAACAGCAGGTCGAGCCAGCGGTCGAACTTGCGGCCGACCTCGCGCAGCACCCCCGCCTCCTCGAACCCCGCCTTGCGGTGCAGGGCGACGGAGGCGGCGTTGCCGGCCTCGATGGCGCCCACCATCACATGCAGCCCCGCTCCTTGGGCGTGCGCCACCAGCGCCTCCAGCAGCGCGCGGCCGATCCCCTTCCCCTGCGCCGCCGGGTCTACATAGACCGAGTGCTCCACCGTGGCCGCGTAGCCGGCGAAGGGGCGGAAATCGCCATAGCTGGCGAAGCCGCGCACCACCCCGCCATCGACCGCCACCAGCACCGGCAGGCCACGCCCCTGCCGCTCCCGCAGCCAGGCCAGCCGCGCCTCCGGCGTCGCCTCGGCGGTGTGCCAGATGGCGGTGGTCTCGCGGATGGCCTGGTTCAGGATGGCCAGGATGGCGGGCAGGTCGGCCTCGGTGGCGTCGCGTATCTCGGGGCGGATCTCGGGCATGGTCGGGCGCATCCGGTTGGGGAGGGAAACCATTCTTCCATCATGCTGGACAATCGTCCACAGAATGCCCGCCCCCCGCCTGCCGGTGGTTGACCGCCGCCGGGCCGGGCCGCAGTTTGCCTGCCCCCACACGCAGCCCACGCGCACAGACCCCAGGGAGGGAGCGAACCGATGCGGCAGGACGTCCTGAACGACATCAAGGCCTACGAGCCGGAACTGACCGAGATCCGCCGCGACATCCACCGCCACCCGGAGACCCGCTTCGAGGAGCACCGCACCGCCGCCCTGGTGGCCGCCAAGCTGCGCGAATGGGGCATCGAGGTCACCGAGGGGATCGGCGGCACGGGCGTTGTCGGCACGCTGCGCGGCAGCCGCGCGGCCGGCAGCAACCAGCCCCGCGCCATCGGCCTGCGCGCCGACATGGACGCGCTGTTCATCCAGGAGGAGAACAGCTTCGCCCATGCCTCCACCGTTCCCGGCAAGATGCATGCCTGCGGCCATGACGGCCACACCACCATGCTGCTCGGTGCGGCGAAGTATCTCGCCGGCAAGCCGGACTTCGCCGGCACCGTGCACTTCATCTTTCAGCCCGCCGAGGAGGCCGGCACCGGCGCCCCCGCGATGATCCGCGACGGGCTGTTCGAGCGCTTCCCGGTCGATGCCGTCTATGGCATGCACAACACGCCGGGCATGCCGGTCGGCCAGTTCGCGACGCGCCCGGGCCCGATCCTGGCGGGGGCCGATTTCTGGGGCGTCACCTTCCAGGGCACGGGCGGGCATGGCGGCGCCGCGCCGCACCTGGCCACCGACGTGACAGTGGTGCTCGGCCACTTCCTGCTCGCCGTGCACACCATCCTGCCGCGCAACCTCAAGCCCACCGAGAGCGCCGCGCTCTCCGTCGGCCACGTCAATGGCGGCACCTTCGGCTCGCCCAACGTGATGCCGGCCAAGGTGACGGTGCGCGGCACGGCGCGCTACTTCCGCCCCGAGGCGCAGGCCGTCATCAAGGCCCGCCTCCAGGCGCTGGCCGAGACGCTCGCCGCCGCCCATGGCTGCACCGCCGAGTTCACCTACGAGGCGCTCTGCCCGCCCACCGTCAACACGCCGGAGAAGGTGCCGGTGGCCAATGCCGCCGCCGCGGCGCTGGTGGGCGAGGCGCAGGTCGGCGAGTTCCCGATGAGCACGGGGGGCGAGGACTTCGCCTTCATGCTGCAGGAGAAGCCGGGCGTGTTCATGCGCATCGGCAACGGCGTCAACGCCGATGGCAGTTTCCACAACGTCCACACGCCGCAATACGACTTTAACGACGACATCCTGGCGCTTGGCGCCGCCTACTGGGCGAGCCTGGTGCAGCAGGAGCTCGGCGGCGCCGAGGAGAACCGCGCATGAACCGCCTTTTCCACGCCATCCGCGCCACCCTGCCCAAGGCCGTCCTGATGGGCGCCACCGCGCTGCTCGGCGCCGCCGCCCTCGCCCCGGCCGGCGCGCAGACGCTGAGCATGGGCGTCTCCGCGCCGCCGGCCAGCATCGACCCGCACTACTACACGCTGACGCCGAGCATCATGCTCTCGGCGCACATGTTCGAGGCGCTGACGCAGCGCGACGAGAACGCCCGCATCCGCCCCAGCCTGGCGGAATCCTGGAAGCTGGTGGACGACACCACCTGGGAGTTCACGCTGCGGCCGGGGGTGAAGTTCCACAACGGCGCGCCCCTCACCGCCGAGGACGTGGCCTTCTCCATCCGGCGCGTGCCGACGGTGCAGAGCCCGAGTTCCTTCGCCGTCTACACCCGCGCCATCACCGGCGTGGAGGTGGTGGATGACCGCACCGTCCGGCTGAAGACCGCCAAGCCCTACCCGCTGCTGCCGAACGACCTGTCGCAGATCTTCATCATCCCGCGCAGCCTGGGCGAGGGCGTCGCCTCCGCCGCCTTCAACAGCGCCGATGTGGCGGTGGGCACCGGGCCGTTCCGCTTCGTCCGCTACGCGCCGAACGACCGGGTGGAGATGGTGCGCAACGACGCCTACTGGGGCGCCAGGCCCGAGTGGGAGAAGGTGGACTACCGCATCATCACCAATTCCGGCCCGCGCGTCGCCGCCCTGCTCTCGGGCGACGTGGCGATGATCGACAACGTGCCGACGCCCGACATCGCCAAGCTGCGCGCCGACAACCGCGTCTCGGTGGTGGAGGGCACCAGCCTGCGGCTGATCTTCCTCGGCCTCGACGTGTTCCGCGCCGTCTCGCCCGACATCACCGGGCCGGAGGGCGAGAAGCTGGAGCGCAACCCGCTGCAGGACAGGCGCGTGCGCGAGGCGCTCTCCATCGCCATCAACCGCCCCGCCATCGTGCAGCGGGTGATGGAGGGGGCCGCCGTGCCGGCCGGGCAGTTCATGCCGCCGGGCGCCTTCGGCCACGAGCCCGCCATCCCCGTGCCGGCCTATGACGTGAACCGCGCCCGCACCCTGCTGGCCGAGGCCGGCTACCCGAAGGGCTTCAGCGTCACCCTGCGCGGCCCGAACGACCGCTACGTGAACGACGCGCAAATCCTGCAGGTGGTGGCGCAGATGTGGACGCGCATCGGCGTGAAGACGCAGGTGGACGCGCAGCCCCTGGCCACGCTGATCGGCCGGCTGAACCGCTCCGAGGCCTCGGCCTACCTGCTCGGCTGGAGCAACAGCCTGGGCGAGCCCTCCACCTCGCTGCGCGCCATCCTCGGCACCCGCACGCCGGAGAGCGGGCTCGGCCTGTCCAACTACGGCCGCTACAGCAACCCGGAGATGGACCGGCTGACGGCCGAGGGCCTCGCCACGCTCGACGAGGGCGCGCGCGAGCGGCTGCACCGCCAGGCGATGACGCTGGCCATGGAGGACGTGGCGCTGATCCCGCTGCACACGCAGAAGAGCGTGTGGGGCCTGCGCCGCGGCCTCACCTACGTGCCGCGCGTGGACGAGCAGACCCTGGCCACCGAGGTGCGCGCCGCGCGCTGAGCGCGCAAACGGGCCGGGGCTGCGCCGCAAGGGCTTGCCCCGGCCGATCGGAATGCGACATGAACGAGGGCGGACAAGGCCGGCGCACCGGATGCCGGCCACCGCGAGGAGACGATCATGCCGCACATGCACCGCCGCGCCCTGCTGGGCACCGCCCTGGGCGCCGCCAGCCTGCCGCTCGCCGCCCTGCCCCGCCACGCCGCCGCGCAGGATGCCGGGAACTGGCCGAACCGACCGGTGCGGCTGATCGTGCCCTTCGTCCCCGCCGGCACCACGGACATCGCGGCGCGCATCCTGGCGGCGCGGCTGCAGCAGCGCCTCGGCCAGCCCTTCCCGGTGGAGAACCGCGCCGGCGCCGGCGGCAACATCGGCTCCGACGTCGTCGCCAAGGCGGATCCGGACGGCTACACCATCCTGATGCAGACCGTCTCCTCCGGCGCCATCAACTACGCGCTGTACGAGGGGCAGATCCCCTACAAGCCGTCCGACCTCGCCAATGTCGGGCTGCTGATCCGCGTGCCCAACGTCATCTTCGTCACCAACAACCTGCCGGTGAAGACGCTGGCCGAGCTGGTGGCGCTGGCGAAGTCGAAGCCCGGCCAGCTCAACCACGGCTCCTCCGGCGCCGGCACCTCGCTGCACATGACGGGCGAGCTGCTGAAGCTGGAGGCCGGCATCCAGATGACGCATGTGCCCTTCCGCGGCGCGGGCCCCATGCTGGCCGAGATCATGGCCGGCCGCATCGAGGTGGGTGTGGACAATTTGCCCTCCGCCATCGGCCATATCCGCGACGGGCGGCTGCGCGCGCTCGCCGTCACCACCGCCACCCGCAGCGCCGCCCTGCCCGACGTGCCGACCACCGCCGAGGCCGGCTACCCCGGCGTGGAGGCCACCGGCTGGTTCGGCGTGCAGGCGCCGGCGCGCACGCCGAAGCCCATCGTCCAGAAGCTCGGCGCCGAGATCAACGCGGTGGTGGGCGAGCCGGAGACCTGGGCCAAGCTCGCCGATCTCGGCGGCATGAAGCCCGACCTGATCCCCGGCGGCGGCACCAGCCCCGAGGCCTACGAGGCCTTCGTCGCCACCGAGGTGAAGAAATGGGCCGAGGTGGTGCGCCGCTCCGGCGCCAAGGTGGACTGATCCCGAACCCCGCGGAGCGCGGCGCCATCCGGGCGCGGGCTCCTCTGCGCGGGATCTGGCATGAACCGGGGCGGGCCGGGGAGGCTCCGGCCGGCCCCGGTTCCGGCAACCGGCGGCCCCCCTGCGGGTTGCAACGCCGCCCCCGCTGGTCTAGCTGGGCCTGCAAACGTTCTCGAAGGATGCGCAATGACGCTGTCTCGCCGCCTCGTCCTGGCCGGTTCCGGCCTGCTCGCCGCTCCCCTGCTCGCCAGGCCCGGCCTGCTGCGTGCCCAGACCACCTTCCCCAACCGCGCGGTCCGGCTGGTGGTGCCCTTCCCCGGCGGCGGCGCCACGGATGTGACGGCGCGCGTGGTGGCGGAGCGCCTCTCGGCCATGCTGGGCCAGCCGGTGGTGGTGGACAACCGCCCGGGCGCCGGCGGCATGCTGGGCTCCGACATGGTGGCCAAGGCCGACCCGGACGGCCACACCCTGCTGATGTGCACCATCGGCACCGCCAGCATCAACCAGTTCCTCTACTCCAACATGCCCTACCAGGTCTCGGCGCTGACCGAGCTGGCGCTGGTGAACTCGCTGGCCAACGTCGTCACCGTGCCGGCCGACAGCCCGCTCAAGACGTTCAAGGACCTGCTGGAGAAGGCGAAGGCGCAGAAGGGCACCCTGACCTACGGCACGCCGGGCAACGGCACCTCCGGCCACATGTGCGGCGAGCTGCTCAAGAGCCGCACCGGCACCGACATCATCCACGTGCCCTACCGCGGCAGCGCCACGGTGATCCCGGACCTGCTGGCCGGGCGCATCGACATGGCGATCGACAACCTGCCCCCCTACCTGCCGCACATCAACGAGGGCCGGCTGCGGGCGCTCGCGGTGACGAGCAAGGCGCGCTGGTTCGCCCTGCCGGACGTGCCGACGGTGGCCGAGCTTGGCGTGGAGGGCTTCGAGGCCGAGGCCTGGTTCGGCCTGCAGGCGCCGGCCCGCACGCCGCGCCCGATCCTGGAGCGCATCTCCGGCCATGTGGCGGAGATCCTGAAGGAGCCGGCGGTGCTGACCCGGCTGCGCGACATCGGCAGCGAGCCGCGGCCGCTCGGGCCGGAGGCGTTCAGCGCCTTCATCCAGCAGGAGAACGCCAAGTGGAAGGAAGTGGTCCGCGTCTCCGGCGCGCGGCTGGACTGAGCCGGGCCCGCCGCAACGGCGCCGGCTGAAATCGGCGCCGGCTGAATATGGGGCCGGCTGATAGGGGGCCGGCTGAATATGGGGCGGGCTGAACCGCAGCCCGCCGACCCAAAGTGGGGCCGCCCAGTGGGTCCGCCCCACGGGGCCACCCCCGGCGCCTGCCCCCTTCCGCCTCAGCCGTTCAACAGCGCGTCGATCTCCGCCTGCGACATCGGCGCGGCGGCCGGCGCGGCGGCCGGCGCGGCGCCGGCGCCGTTCAGCAGCGCATCGATCGCGTCCTGCGACAGGTCGGGCGTGGCCTGGGCGGCATCGCTGGTGGTGCGCATCTGCGCCTGCACCTTCACCTGCGGCACCATCGCGTCGGTCGCGGCGCTGACGCCGGGCACGATCTGCTCCAGCATGGTCTCCACCTGCTGCAGATGCTGGATGGCGCGGCGGATGCGCTGGCCGGTGATGTCCTGGAAGCTGCACGCCTCGAAGATCGAGTTCACCCGGGCGGACAGCGCCTCGATCGAGGCCTGGTCCTTCTGGCCGCTGCTGATCCAGCTCTGGATGGCCTCGGTGGCCTCCATGATGGTGTTGGCCGCCGTCTCGGTGGCCTGCACCACCGCCTCCAGCTCCAGCCCGCTGTTACGGGTGCTGGCGGCGGGAATGGCGACGAGCTTGGCGATCTGCTCGTGCACCAGCCCCAGCTTCTGCGAGATCTTCTCCTCCGCCATGTCGGCCATGTCGGAGGTGGCGGCGACCTCGGCGCTCAGCTCGGCGATGCGCCGGTCGACGAAGACGCGCAGCTCCTTGAAGAGCGGCCCCATCTCCTCCTGTAGGGCGGCGCGCAGGGCGGCGCCCAGCCCGTCGGCGGCCTCCGCGGGGCTGGGGCTGACGGGCGCGATGCTGGTCTGGTCATCCATCGTGAACTCCGGCGCGACGGTGCATCCGGCCTTGTGGCGCGGCGATGGTGAACAAACCCTTATGGCGTCGCGCCTCGCGCGGCGGCGCCTTCGTCACGAAGCATTAGCTTCGGCGCCCTAGCCTGGGACGATGTATCCCGCCCCGCCCGAAAACCCACGGACCGCCTCAAGCCCGGCCCGCCCCCGCCCGCCCTGGAAGGCGGCGGCCGCGGCCGGGCCGGAGCGCCCCAGGGAAGCGAAGACCAGGGAAGCGAAGACCAGGGAAGCGAAGACCGGGGAAGCGGAGGCCGGGGAAGCGGAGGCCGGGGAAGCGGAGGCTGGAGTAGCGGAAGCCGGCGGGGCGGAAGCCGGGAGAAGGCAAGCCGGGAGAGTGGAGGCCCGCCGCGCGCTGCGCGCCCGCTGGCGGCGGCTGCGGCGGGAGACGCGGGATCTTGCCGTTGTCCTGCTGGCCTACCTCGTCACCACCGCGCTCTGCCTCCGCCTCGACGCCTTCGAGGCGCTGGTCGCCTTCGTCGCGGCGCATGAGGCGTGGGAGATCGACGAATGGCTCACCGCCCTGCTCGTGCTGCCCTTCGCCTGCACCGCCTACGCCCTGCGCCGCCTGCAGGATGCGCGGCGGGAGGCCGCCCGGCGGCGCCGGGCGGAAGCGCTGTCCCGCCACCTCGCCGTGGTGGACCCGCTGACCGGCCTGCCCAACCGGCGCCGGCTGATGGAGGCGCTGGCCCTGCGGCTCGAGTCGCACGGGGCTGCGGAGGCCGTGGCCGTGCTGCTGATCGACCTCGACCGCTTCAAGCCCGTCAACGACCTGCACGGCCACGCCACCGGCGACCGCCTGCTGCAGGCGGCGGCCGGGCGGCTGGCGGCGCTGGCGCGGCCGGAGGACATGGTGGCGCGGCTGGGGGGCGACGAGTTCGTCATCCTCGCCACGCTGGAGGCGGGGGGGCCGGACGCCGCGGGCGCCGCCGACACCGCCGCCCGGCTGGCACGCCGCGTCGCCACCGCGCTGGAGCAGCCCTTCGTCCTGGAGGAGCAGGGCGGCGGGGAGGCAGACCGGCAGGTGCAGGTGGGCGCCAGCCTGGGCATCGCCATCCTCCACGGCGGCCCCTGCCCGCCCGAGGAGGCGCTGCGCCGCGCCGACCTCGCCATGTACCGCGCCAAGGCCGAGGGACGCGGCGGCATCCGCATCTTCGAGGCGGAGATGGACCAGCGGATGCGGGCGCGGCTGGCGCTGGAGGCGGAGCTGCGCCGCGCCATCGCGGCGGAGGCGCTGGTGCCGCACTTCCAGCCGCTCGTGGCGCTCGGCGCCGCGCCCGGCGGGTCGGGGCGGCTGATCGGGTTCGAGATGCTGGCGCGCTGGCCGCACCCGGTCCATGGCCTGGTGCCGCCGGACCGCTTCATCCCGCTGGCCGAGGAGACGGGGCTGATCGGCCCGCTGACCCGGCAGTTGCTGCGCCGCGCCTGCCGCGCCGCCGCCGCCTGGCCGGCGCCGCTGGTGCTGGCGGTGAACGTCTCCCCCCTGCAGCTGCGCGACCGCACCCTGCCCGCCATGGTGGCCGAAGCGCTGGCCGAAAGCGGCCTGCCCCCCGCCCGGCTGGAGATCGAGCTGACCGAGAGCGCGCTGGTGGAGAATTTCGACCTGGCGCGGGAGCTGCTGGGCGCGCTGAAGGCGCTGGGCATCAAGCTCTCGCTCGATGATTTCGGCACCGGCTATTCCAGCCTGCGCCACCTGCGCGCCCTGCCCTTCGACAAGATCAAGGTGGACCGCGACTTCATCCGCGACATGACGCAGAGCAGCGAGAGCAGCAAGATCGTCGCCGCCGTCATCGGCCTCAGCCACAGCCTGGGCCTGCCCGCCGTGGCCGAGGGCATCGAGGATGCCGGCACCGCCACGCGGCTGGCCGAGATGGGCTGCGACATCGGCCAGGGCTGGCTGTTCGGCCGCCCCGTGGCCGAGGCCGAGGCCGCCCGGCTGGCCGCGATCGGGCCGCTGCCGGAAGGCCCCGCCCGGCTGGCGGGCTAAGCTGGCGGGTTCAGCCGCCGGCCAGCAGCCGCGCCAGGGGGCCGGAGAGGCCGCTGGTCACCCGCCCCTGGGGCGGCGCCATGCTGCCGGCGCGCGGCCGCGGCAGGCCGAGCCCGGCCAGCGCCTCGGCCAGCTTCACCCCGCAGGCGATGCCGTCCAGCAGCGGCACGGGCGGCCCCTGCGGGTCCTCCGCCGACAGCTCCGCCGCCATGCCGGCCAGCGCCGCGCCGCCGAGGATGACCGAATCGGCGCCGCCCTCCACCAGCCGGCCGATGGCGCCGCGCAGCATCGCCTTGGCCGCGGCCGGGTCCGCCACCGCCTGCTGCGGCGTCATCGCCACGCCCTCCAGGCCGGAGAGGCGGCCGGAGAGGCCATGCCGTGCCACCAGCTCCCGGTAGGTCTCGGCACTGCCCAGCGTCACCAGCCCGAAGCGCGCCCCGGTGGTGCAGGCGACGAGGCAGGCCGCCTCGGTCATGCCCAGCACCGGGCAGGGCATGAGCTGGCGCGCCCCCTCCAGCGCCGTGTCGTGGCTGACGGCCAGCACCACCGCCTGCACCTGCCCGGCATGTTCCGCCAGCAGCTCCAGCAGCGCGTGGCCGGCGACGATGTTCTCCGCCCGGGTGGAGATGGCCGCGGCGCCGAAGCGCGGCGTGGCGGGGACGATCTCGGTGCCCGGCGCGGCGGCGGCGCGCGCCGCCTCGGCGCAGCGCGCGGTGATCGCCGCGTTGGTGTTGGCATTGGCCACCAGGATGCGCATCGCCCTCAGCCCTCCGCCGCGTGCAGCGCCGCGAAGGCGCCGTCCGAGAGGCGCGAGCTGGGCATCACCAGCGGCAGCGCCGACAGGCCGGGCACGCGGGAGGCCCAGACCAGAAAGGGATTGACGCAGAGCAGGTCGCCCGGCCGCAGCGGCAGCTTCAACGCCAGCCCCGGCGTGGCCGCCGCCTCGTCCAGCGCGCCGAGCGCGCCGCCGCAGGCCTCGGCGTCCAGTGTCGCGCGGTCGCAGCGGGCGGCGAACACGCCGCTGGTCACGGCGAAGACCGGCAGGCGCCGGCCCGGCGGCTCCGGCGCCAAATGCGGCCCCGGCGGCTCCGGCGCCAAATGCGGCAGGGCGCGGTAGAGCACCTCCAGCGCGGCGCGGTCGTTCTTCAGCAGCGCGTTGTGCAGCGCGGCGGCGGAGAGCAGCGTCACCTCCACCGCCTCGCGGCAGAGCAGCAGCAGCGCGTCGCAGGGCTCGGTGTGCCAGAGGCCGTCGGGCGGGCCCGCGGGCGGCGGGGCATGGACGGGGCGGCCCATGCGGCTGCCCAGCAGGCCCAGCAGCACGGCGGGCTCGGGCGGCAGCGGCAGGCCGCGCAGCAGCGCGAAGCCCAGCCCATGCGCCAGCCGCCCGGCCAGCTGCGCCAGCAGCGGGTCCAGCCGCGCCAGGACGGTGCCGGGGGTGGAGAGCGCCGCCTCGATCTCGGCCGCGATCTCGCCGCCGAGCGGCAGCATCCAGTCGGCCGGGCTCAGGCTGCTGCCCAGCCACAGATGCGGGCCGGTCTGCGGGGCGATCCGGCGGGGGGGAGAGAGTTCGGTCATCAGCGGCCATGTTTAGCAGGGACGGCGCGGGATGCATCATCGCGCTTCCGCGGGGTCCCGCCGCCGCTTTGCCGGCCCGCCCCCCTTGCCACCCGCCCCCGCCCCGCCGCAGGCTGCACCACCCTTCGCGCCGACCCAGCCGGGAGAGAAGAACGCCATGGACGCCACCGAGACCCGTACCGAACAGCCGGAGGCCCAGCGCGCCCTGGCCCTGCCCTTCGAGGCCACCGCGCTGCTGGAGGGGCTGCGCCCCTGGGTGGAGTGCGAGAGCCCCACCTTCGACGCCGCCGCCGTCAACCGCATGATGTCGCTGGCCTCGCGCGACCTGGCGCTGCTCGGCGCCCGCGTCGAGCGCATCCCCGGCCGGATGGGCCTCGGCGACTGCGTGCGCGCCCGCTTCCCGCACCCGGATGGCGAGATGGAGGGCGGCATCCTGGTGCTGGCGCATCTCGACACCGTCCACCCCGTCGGCACGCTCGGCGCCCTGCCCTACCGCGTCGAGGGCGAGCGCGCCTTCGGCCCCGGCATCTGCGACATGAAGGGCGGCACCTACATCGCGCTGCAGGCGATGGCCGCGATGGTGCAGGCCGGCATCGCCACGCGCCGCCCCGTCACCTTCCTGCTGACCAGCGACGAGGAGATCGGCAGCCCCTCGACGCGCGACCTGATCGAGGCCGAGGCGGCGCGGCACGAGGTGGTGCTGGTGCCCGAGCCCGCCCGCCCCGATGGCGGCGTGGTGACGGGCCGCTACGCCATCGCCCGCTTCAACCTGCGCACCACGGGCCGGCCCAGCCATGCCGGCTCCGCCCTCTCCGACGGGCGCAGCGCCATCCGCGAGATGTGCCGGCAGGTGCTGGCGATCGAGGCGATGACCACCGAGGCCTGCACCTTCTCGGTGGGCGTGGTGCAGGGCGGGCAGTGGGTGAACTGCGTGGCCACCCATTGCGACGCCGAGGCGCTGACCATGGCCAAGCGGCAGGCCGACCTCGACCAGGCCGTGGAGCGGATGCTCGGCCTCGCCGCCGGCGCCGCCGACGTGCAGCTCGCGGTGCGGCGCGGCGTGACCCGCCCGGTGTGGGAGCCGGATGCCAACACCATGGGCCTCTACGCCACGGCGAAGGGGCTGGCGGCCAAGCTCGGCTTCGCCATCAGCCACCAGAGCGCCGGCGGCGGCTCGGACGGCAACTTCACCGGCGCCATGGGCATCCCCACGCTGGACGGGCTGGGCGTGCAGGGGGCGGGCATCCACACCCTGCAGGAGCACCTGCTGATCGACAGCCTGGTGCCGCGCGCGCGGCTCTTCGCCGGGCTGCTGGCCAGCGTCTGAGGCCGGCCGGGCGCGGGGCCGACAGGGGGGCAAGCGGCGGCACGCGGCGGCCGCCCCGCCGACTCCGCCCCGTTGACGCCTGCCTTGCCGCGCCGCAGCATCCGCGCTTCCCCACACCGGAACCCGCCCCGATGCTGTCCCGCCGCGCGACCCTGATGCTGCCCGCCACCCTGGGGGCGGCTGCGGTGCTTCCCGCCCCGCACCCCGCCCGCGCCCAGGCGACGGCCACGCCCGCCTGGCCCAGCCGCCCGGTGCGCATGGTGGTGCCCTTCGCCGCCGGCGGCAGCACCGATGTCTCGGCCCGCCTGCTGGCGCCGCGGATGCAGGAGGTGCTGGGCCAGCCCGTCGTCATCGAGAACCGCGCCGGCGCCGGCGGCACGCTGGGCTCCGACGCCGTGGCCAAGGCCCCGGCCGACGGCTCCACCTTCCTGATGGGCACCATCTCCACCCATGTGCTGGCGGTGGGCCTCTACCGCGAGCGGCTGCCCTACGACCCGGTGAAGGATTTCGTCGCGGTCGCGCCCACCGTTCTGGTGCCCATCTGCATCACCGTGCATCCGGCGCTCGGCGTCACCACCCTGGCCGGGCTGGTCGCGCTGCTGAAGGCCAATCCGGGCCAATACGCCTATGGCACGGGCGGCGCGGGCGGCTCGGCGCACATCGCCGCGGTGAGCTTCCTCAACACCATCGGCGCCGAGGCCACGCATGTGCCCTATCGCGGCAGCGCGCCGATGCTGAACGACCTGCTGGCCGGCCAGGTCGCCATCGCCTTCGACACGCCGGCGCTGATCGCGCCGCACCACAAGGCCGGCGCGCTGCGCTGCCTGGCCATCGCCACCGACCAGCACTCCGCCCTGATGCCCGAGGTGCCGACCGCCGCCGAGGCCGGGCTGCCCGGCTACAAGGCCTATAGCTGGTTCGGCGTCTTCGCCCCCGCCGGCACGCCCGCGCCCATCGTGGCGCGGATGAACGCGGCGGTGCGCGCCGCCGTCACCGAGCCGGCCACCGCGCAGCGGCTGCGGGAGATGGAGCTGCCGCCGATCGAGAAGGGCACGCCGGAGGATTTCGCCGCCTTCCTGCGGAGCGAGCTGGATTTCTGGGTGCCGCTGGTGCGCGCCAGCGGCGCCACGGCGGACTGAGCGCCAGCGTTCGGCGGGAGCCTCAGCGGGCGCGGAGGAGATCCACCAGCGCCCGCAGCTTCGGCGCCAGGTTCCGCCGGCTGGGGAAGTAGAGGTAGAAGCCCGGGAAGCGCGGGCAGAACTCCTCCAGCACCGGCACCAGCGCGCCGCGCTCGAGATGGGGCCGGAAGCTCTCCGCCATGCCGAAGGTGATGCCCGCCCCGGCCAGGGCCAGCCGGATCATCAGCCCCATCTCGTTGGTGGTGATCTCCGGCTGCACCGCCACGGCGAAATCCCGCCCCCCCTCGGCGAACTCCCAGCGATAGGGTGCTACGCCCGGCGCCGGCCGCCAGCCGATGCAGCGGTGCCGCGCCAGCTCGCGCGGATGCGCCGGCCGCCCCGCCCGCGCCAGATAGGCCGGCGCGCAGACGGCGAGCTGACGCTGCGGGCCGGAGACGGGGATGGCGACCATGTCCTGCTCGATCACCTCGCCCAGCCGCACCCCGGCATCAAAGCCCCCGGCGACGATGTCGTGCTCCTCGTCGGTCACGGTGATGTCGATCTGCACGCCGGGGCAGGCGGCGGCGTAGGCGGCCAGCATCGGCCCGGCCAGGAATTCCTCGGCGATGGAGGAGACGGCGAGGCGGAGCTGGCCGCCCGGCCGCGCCTCCCGGTCCCGCGCGGTGCGCAGCGCGGTGCCGATCTCGGCCATGGCCGGCGCCACGGCGCGGTGCAGCGCCTCCCCCGCCTCGGTCAGGCTGACGCTGCGGGTGGTGCGGCGGAACAGCGCCTGGCCGAGATCCGCCTCCAGCCCGCCGATCGCCTGGCTGACCGCCGGGCGGGTGACGCCGAGCCGCTCGGCGGCGGCGCGGAAGCTGCGCGTCTCCGCCACGGCGAGGAAGGCGGGCAGGGCCTTGAGGTCGGGCGTCATTGGTAATCCCTGCTTACCGGCGCATGCAGCAATAGGCGAATTCCGCCACCGGTCCAGCCTCCCTAGCTTCACCCCCGTCCCGGAAGCGAAGGAGCGGACAATGCTGGACGGAAAGGTTGTGGTGGTCACCGGCGCCTCGGGCGGGATCGGCGAGGCCATCGCCCGAGAGCTGGCCGGCGCCGGCGCGCGGGTGATGCTCGGCGCCCGCCGGACGGAGCGGCTGGAGGCCATCGTGGCGGCGCTGCGCGCGGCGGGCCATACCGCCCTGGCGCGGCCGGCGGACGTGACGCGGCGCGAGGATGTCCGCGCCCTGGCCGAGGCGGCGGCCGAAGCCTGGGGGCCGGTCGACGTGATGGTCAACAATGCCGGCATCATGCCGCTCTCGCCCATGGCCGCGATGAAGGTCGATGAGTGGGACCGCATGGTGGAGGTGAACATCAAGGGCGTGCTCAACGGCATCGCCGCCGTGCTGCCGGAGATGAGCGCGCGCCGCGCCGGGCACATCGTCAACATCGCCTCGATCGGCGCGCTCTCGGTGGTGCCGACGGCGGCGGTGTACTGCGCCACGAAATTCGCCGTGCGCGCCCTCTCGGACGGGCTGCGGCAGGAGCATGACGCGCTGCGCGTCACCTGCATCCACCCCGGCGTGGTGGAGAGCGACCTCGCCGCCACCATCACCGACCCCGCCGCGGCGGCGATGATGCGCGACTACCGCGCCATCGCCCTGAAGCCCGACGCCATCGCCCGCGCCGTGCGCTACGCCATCGCGCAGCCGGCGGATGTGGATGTCAGCGAGATCGTCATCCGCCCCACCGCCGCCCGTGGCTGAGACCGGAGGAAGGAACAAAGCCATGACCATCGCCCGCGCCCTCCCCCTGCTGGCTGCCCCCCTGCTGTCGATGCTGGCCGGCGCCCCCGCCGCGGCGGCCGAGACGGCCGCCACCCACCCCTATGCCGGAATGTGGGTGACGGCGGATGGCCGCATACGCCACCACCTGCTGCCCAACGGGCGCTACGAGGAAGCCCGTGGCGGGCGCGAATGCGCCTACAAGGGCCGCTACGCGGTGGCCGGCAGCCACATCGAATACTGGGACGACACCGGCTTCACCGCCGATGGCGATTTCATCGACGGTGTGCTGCACCATGGCGGCATGGTGCTGCACCGCCAGCGCGAAACGCCGCCGGCGCGCGGCTGCTGAGGCGCGGGCGGCCTGCCCTTCATTCGGCGGGCAGGCCGGCCAGCGCCGCGATCCGCCGCGAGCGGGCGGCGAATGCGGCGGCGGGCGACTGCCAGCTTATGGCCGGAGGGGAGCATGTCTCCAGCACCGGAGCGACGCGGATGCAGTCCATCCAGAACCCGCCGCGCCGCACCGCCAGGAATTGCCTGTCCGGCGACAGCGCCAGGCCGGGTTCCTCCGTGAACCGGCCATCCTCCGAATAGCCGAGCGCCATCTCCGGCAGGGCCCGCCGCCAGCGGAGGCCATCCGGTTGCCACAGCCCATACACCGTGTCCGTGGGCACCGGCTCCTGGGTCAGCCGCAGACGGCGGCCATCGGGCAGCGTGACCTCGGCCAGCACCGCGCGCGCGGTGAACAGCTCCACCAGCCCCACCATGACCAGGCCCACGAGGAGCACCATCGGAACCCCGGCCAGGGCCGCCGCCCAATGCCATCCGCCCCGCACCGCCGCCCAGCAGCAGAGCGCCACGGCGACGGCGGCGTAGGCCAGCATGCCGATCCCGCCCAGCACCGACCGGGGCAGCAGATACGGCCCGCTCGCCTCCAGCCACACCAGCCCGAGCCAGGCCACCGCCAGCGTGCCGCCGGCGTACAGCGCCAAGCGGGCCTTCTTCATTTTCCCCCGTCCACGCTGAGGATCTGGCCGCTGATCCACTTGGCGCGGTCGCTGGCCAGGAAGGTGACGGCGTCGGCGATGTCCTGCGCCTCGCCGAGCCGGCGTAGCGCGATGCCCTCCACCAGCCGCTGCTGCCCCTCGGCGCCGTAGCTCTCGAACTGCGCGATGGAGGCGGGGTTGGAGGGGATGAAGCCCGGCGCCACCGAGTTCACCCGGATGCCGTGCGGCCCGAGCTCATGCGCCAGCTGCCGCGTCAGCCCCACCAGCCCGTGCTTGGCCGAGCAGTAGGCCTGGATGCCGGTCAGGCTGCGCTGCAGCCCGGCGCCGGAGGAGATGGTGACGATGGCGCCGCGCCCCGCCTGCTTCATGCCCGGCGCGGCGGCGGCGCAGAGGTTGAAGCAGGCATGCAGGTTGATGTCGAAGATGGCGTGCCAGTCGGCTTCCGGCACCTCGTCCACCGGGCGCATCACCTGGCCGCGCACGCCGCCCGCATTGGCCACCAGCACGCCGACCGGCGCACCCGCCTCGGCCACCACGCGGCCGATCCAGCCCCGCGCCGCGCCGGGGGCGGTGAGGTCGAAGGCCTCGGTGCGGATGCCGCTCTCGCCCGCCGTCTCGGCCAGCTCCGCGGCCGAGAGGTCGCAGGCGAAGACGCGCGCGCCCATCGCCGCGAAGTCCCGTGCGATGACGCGGCCGAAGCCGTGCCCGCCGCCGGTGACGGCGACCACCACATTGTCGAAGCGGATGTTCATGCCGGCAGCATCTCCGTCAGGTTGGCGTCGTCCATGGCGCGGGTGCCGCGCTCGCATTCGTGGATCTGGCCGATCAGCCGGTCCAGCGCGGGGGTGGGGATGCCGTGGCGGCGCCCGGCCTCGGCCACGGGGGCGAGCTGCGCATCCACCTCGGTGGTGCGGCGGCGCACCCACAGGTCGCGCCAGATGCCGGAATGGGTCTTGGCGTTGGGCCGGTTGAAGGCGACCATCGCCGCGACGCTGGCGCGCGCCTCCGCCTCGGTTCCACCGGGGGCGAAGGCATGCGGCTCGAAGCCGTTGAAGCCGCGCGGCACCACGCCCTCGGCCGCGGCCACGCGCATCACCTCGCCGCCCAGCGCCCGCCACAGCGGCAGCAGCTCGGGCCGCTCCAGGCAGTCGGCGATGCCCTTCTCCCCCACCGCCTGCGCGAACAGCAGCGCGCCATAGCCGAGCTTGCCCCAGAGATAGCCGGCAAGGTTCGGCGTGGTGATGGCATCCGGCTCGAACAGGCGCAGCAGCCGGTGCAGCGATTCGAGCCGCGCGCTCTCGCTGCCATCCAGCTCGCCCAGCACCACGGCGCCGCGCCCGCCATAGAGGACCTTGCCCGGCGCCAGCCAGTCGGCGCTGAAGTTGACGAAGGCGCCGATGGTCCGCGCCTCTCCCACCACGGAGGCGATGATCGGCTCGCACAGCCCGTTCTGCAGGGAGACCACGTAGCCATCCTCCGCCAGGTGCGGCAGCAGGGCGCGGGCGGCGGCCTCGGTGTGCTGCGCCTTCACGCAGAGCAGCACGCGGGCGTAGCGGCCGCGCAGCGCCTCCGGCGTGAAGGCGGGGGCGTGGATGGTATAGTTCTCCAGCGGCCCCTCGATGGCCAGGCCCCGCGCCGGGTCGCGGATGGCGGCGACATGCTCGGCCTCGATGTCGACGAACACCACGGCATGGCCGGCGCGCACCAGCGCGGCGCCCACCGTGCCGCCGATGGCCCCCGCGCCCCAGACCAGGATCGGCCCCGCCATCCCCTCCGCCGCCGCGCTCTCCTGCTTCAGGACCATGCCGCCGATTCCTCTCTCGATGCGGGGCGGAAGGCTGGGCGCGGCGGGGGGAGGCGTCAATCCGCCCTGCGCGCCGGAGCGGCCGCCCCGGGGCGCCGGGGTGCGGGGGGGGGCGGAGATTCCCGCGCCCCGCCCCTTTTGGCCGCCGCCGCCCGCGGGCATTGTGGCGCGTGGAATGACCCTGCCCGGCAATTTGCGCGGCGCCGCCCTGATGGCCGGCGCGGCGCTGCTCTTCGCCTATGAGGCATTGATGATCCGCTGGCTCAGCGCCCGCGGCATCCCCCTCTCCACGCAACTGCTGTTCCGCTGCCTGGGTCAGGTCGTCTGGGTGGCGCCGGCGCTGCTGGCGGCCGGACCCGGCGTGCTGCGCACGGCGAAGCCGGCGCTGCACGCGCTGCGCGGCGTCTGCTCGCTGCTCACCTGGGGGCTCTACTACGTCTCGCTGACGCTGCTCGACCTCGCCACCGCCACGGTGCTCTCCTTCACCAACGTCATGTTCACCACCCTGCTGGCCGGCCCCGTGCTGCGCGAGCGGGTGGGCGCGGCGCGCTGGGCCGGCACGCTGGTGGGGCTGGCCGGCATCGCGGTGATGCTGCGGCCCTGGGAGGGGGCGGGGGCGGAGACCTCGCTGCCCGGCGTGGCGGTGGCGCTGGTGGCGGCGCTGACCTGGTGCGGCATCACCCTCTCCTCCCGCATGCTGACGCGCACCGAGGGCACGCTCACCATCATCGGCTGGGTCGGCATCATCACCTCGCTCGGCATCCTGCCGCTGGCGCTGTGGCAGTGGCGGCCGCTCGGGGCGGTGGACCTGCTCGGGCTGGGGCTGCTGGCGGTGGTGACGCCGGGCATCCTGTGGCTGACCACCGAGGCCTTCCGCGCCGGCGAGGCATCGGCCGTGGCGCCCTTCCAGTACCTGCGCCTGCCGGTGCTGGCCGGCCTCGGCTGGCTGCTCTACGCCGAGGCGCCGGACGGCATGGCCTGGGCCGGCGCCGCCGTGGTGCTGGCCGGCGCCCTGCTGGTGAGCCTGGCCGAGGCCCGCCGCCGGTGACCGCCGCCCTGCCCTCGCCGCTGCTGCGCGCCGCGCTGCTCACCACCCTCGCCGCCTTCATCTTCAACCTGGAGACGGTGCTGGTGAAGTGCCTGACGGAGGTGCCCGTCGCCACCATCCTGCTGGCGCGCACCCTGGGGCAGATCGCCTGGGTGCTGCCCGCCTGGGGGCGGGAGGGGATGGGGCTGCTCCGCACCCGCCAGCCCGTGATGCAGGGGCTGCGCGGGGTGCTCAGCTTCGTCAGCTGGGGGCTCTACTATGTGGGCTTCGCGCGGCTGCCGCTGGCCACCGCCACGGTGCTCTCCTTCACCTCGGTGCTGTTCGTCACCGCCCTGGCCGGGCCGCTGCTGCGCGAGCGCGTCGGCCGCCGGCGCTGGCTGGCCACGCTGGTGGGCTTCCTCGGCGTGCTGCTGGTGGTGCGGCCGGGCGTGCTGCCGCTGGACTGGCCGCTGGCGGCCTCGCTCGGCTCGGCGCTGGGCGGCGCCGGCATCGTGCTGACCACCAAGGCGCTCGCCCGCACCGAGCGGACCGAGACGATCATGCTCTATATCGGCCTGATCGCCACCGCCGGCACGCTGCCCCTCGCCCTGCCCGGCCTCGCCTGGCCGGGCTGGACCAACCTGCTGCTGCTGGTGGGCGCCGGGCTGCTCGGCCCGGCGGGGATGCATCTGTGGATCACCGCCCTGCGCCTGGCCGATGCCTCGGTGGTGGCGCCGCTCTCCTATGTGCGGCTGGTCTTCGCCGCGCTCGCCGGGGCGCTGCTCTTCGCCGAGGCGGCCGATGGCTGGCTGCTGGCCGGCGCCGTGCTGATCGTGGGCAGCGCCATCACCATCACGCGCCAGGGCAGCCGGTAGGGGGGCGCAGGGCCGCGCCCCGCCCCCATATCCGCCCCCAAGCCACAGCACCGGAGATTCCCGCGCATGACCGACTCGCCCCTCGCCGCCTTTTCCGCGCGCCGCTCCGACGGGCGGGAGACGCCGCTCGCCGAATTCGCCGGGCAGGTGCTGCTGGTGGTCAACACCGCCAGCGCCTGCGGCTTCACGCCGCAATATGCGGGGCTGGAGGAATTGCAGCGCGACTACGGGCCGCGCGGCTTCAGCGTGCTGGCCTTCCCCTGCAACCAGTTCGGCCGGCAGGAGCCGGGGGACGATGCCAGCATCGCGCAGTTCTGCGAGACGCGCTTCCAGGCCAGCTTCCCGCTCTTCGCCAAGGTGGAGGTGAATGGCGACGGCGCGCACCCGCTGTTCCGCCACCTGAAGGCGCAGCAGCCGGGGCTGCTGGGCACGGAGGCCATCAAGTGGAACTTCACCAAGTTCCTGCTCGACCGGCAGGGCCGGGTGGCGGGCCGCTTCGCCCCCGCCACGCCCCCGGCGAAGCTGCGCGGCGCCATCGAGGCGCTGCTCTAGGGGCCCCCGCCGCTTGGCGCCGCCGCCCCCGCGCCCCATCTGAACGCCACGCGGCAACAAGACAGCGGGAGCGCGGCCATGGCCAGCGGATGGGCGCCCGACGGCGCGGTGCAGGAGCAGATCGACGACACGGTGACGGACGGCATCCGGCGCGCCCGCGCCCGCATGCCCGCCGGCGAGGGCGAGCTGCATTGCGTGGAATGCGGCGAGCCGATCCCCGCCGCGCGGCGCCGCGCCCTGCCCGGGGCGCGCACCTGCGTCGGCTGCCAGTCCGCGCTGGACCGCCGCCCGGCGCAGTTCGGCATCAACCGCCGCGGCAGCAAGGACAGCCAGCTGAAGTGAGCCGCTCGCGAAGTTCTGCGTGATTCGGCGCGGCGCGCCCGGCTAGGCTTCCCGAAACAGAACAGGGAGGCCGCCATGAGCGACGAGATCCAGGACTACCGCACGACGGAGAGCGACTACCTGCCGCACGTCATCGCGCGCTGCGTCGAGAAGGCCAACCGCCACAACCTGCCCTACCGCTTCCGCCTGAACGGGGCGGAGGTCGTCGTCACCCCTGGCCAGACGGCGGATGCGGTGAATGACGAGGTGCAGCGCCAGTGGCAGCGCAACCGCACCCCGCCCGCCCACCACGCCGCCAGCCACGCCGCGCCGGGCTGAGGGGCGGGACAGGCCGGGGGGCGGCGCCTCAGGCGGCGGCCGCCCCTTCCACCCCGTGCTGCTCGCGCAGGGCCAGGAAGCGGAGCTGCGGCCATTCCTCCTCCGCCCGCTTGCGGCCCCAGTCGGAGGTGAAGAAGGCCACCGGCTCGTTGTCGTGGTCCTCGGCCATCTGGCTCGGCGCGGTGCGCAGGAAGCGGTCCAGCACCGCGCGGTCCTGCGGCCCGTCCTCCTTCGTCGCCACCCAGCGCAGGGAGGACCAGGAGGTGTTCTCGAAGGTGATGTGCACCCCGTATTCCGCCTGGATGCGGCTGCTCAGCACGTCGAGCTGGAGCTGGCCGACCACGCCGACCACCGGCTGGCTGCCGTCGAGCGGGCGGAACACCTGCACCACCCCCTCATCGGCCAGCTGGTCCAGCGCCTTGCGCAGCTTCTTGGCCAGCATCGGGTCGTCGAGCCGCACGCGGCGCAGGATCTCGGGCGCGAAGCTCGGCACGCCGCGGAAGTTCAGCGCCTCGCCATCGGTCAGCGTGTCGCCGATGCGCAGCACGCCATGGTTGGCGATGCCCACCACGTCGCCCGGCCAGGCCTCCTCCGCCACCTGCCGCTCCTTGGCGAAGAAGAACAGCGGCGCGTTGACCGGGATGCTCTTACCGGTGCGCACCTGCTTCAGCCGCGCCCCCTTGCGGAGCCGCCCGGAGCAGATGCGCAGGAAGGCCACGCGGTCGCGGTGGTTGAGGTCGGTGTTGGCCTGGATCTTGAAGACGAAGCCGGTGAGCTTCTCCTCCTCCGGCGCCACGGTGCGGGCGTCGGCCCGGCGGGCGGAGGGGGGCGGCGCGAACTGCGCGAGGCCATCCAGCAGGTGCCGCACCCCGAAGCCGCGCAGCGCCGAGCCGAAATAGACCGGCGTCAGGTGCCCCTCGCGGAAGGAGGCGAGGTCGAACTCGGGGTAGACGGAGGCCAGCTCTATCCCCTCGCGCAGCACGTCGCCCTGGCCGTGCGGCAGCAGCCCGTCGATCCGCGCATCCTGGGGCCCGTCCAGCGCCTCGCGCCGCTCGCCGCCCTCGGCGACGAGGCGCAGGCTGTTGTCGTGCCGGTCGTACACCCCCGCGAAGGTGCCGCCCGAGCCGACCGGCCAGGTGGCCGGCGTCACGTCCAGCGCCAGGGTCTTCTCGATCTCGTCGAGCAGTTCCAGCGGCTCCCGCGCCTCGCGGTCCATCTTGTTGATGAAGGTGACGATCGGGATGTCGCGCAGGCGGCAGACCTCGAACAGCTTGCGGGTCTGCGCCTCGATGCCCTTGGCGGCGTCGATCACCATCACCGCGGCGTCCACCGCCGAGAGGGTGCGGTAGGTGTCCTCGGAGAAATCCTCGTGGCCTGGCGTGTCGAGCAGGTTGAACACCTGGCCGGCATACTCGAAGGTCATCACCGAGGTGGCGACCGAGATGCCGCGGTCCTGCTCGATCTTCATCCAGTCCGAGCGGGTGCGGCGCCGCTCGCCCTTGGCGCGCACGGCGCCGGCGATCTGGATGGCGCCGCCCAGCAGCAGCAGCTGCTCGGTCAGCGTGGTCTTGCCGGCGTCGGGGTGGGCGATGATGGCGAAGGTGCGCCGGCGCCCGGCCTCGGCCGCCGTCTGGCTGGTCGCGGTGTCCATCTGCTCCGACGCGCTCACTCGATCCATCTCCGCCAAAAAAGCCGATATAGCGCGCGCGCCGGGCAAAACCTACCCGCCGCAGCCCTGCCCCGCGCCCGGCGCGAGGGCCGGGCGCGGAAACCCTCCCCCGCCCCGCAGGGTTGACGGTGCGCGCCCCGCACCGGGGCCCCGCGACACAGAGGCTAGAGGCATGACCCCGCGCTACACGCTTCCGCTGCTGGCCGCCCTCGCGCTGCTGGGCGCCGCCCCCGCCCTCGCCCAGAGCCAGACCGAAGGCCATGGCGACCGCGCCAACCCCGAGGCCAGCGTGGCCCCCGGCGCGCTGCGGCCCGGCCAAGCCCCGCCCCTGCCCGGCAGCGCCACCACCTCCCTCAACGCCCAGCGCTGGCGGGCCAGCCGCCTGCTGGGCGCCGACATCGCCAGCTCGGAGAACCACTCCCTCGGCACGGTGGAGGACCTGCTCTTCACCCGGGAGGGGGGGCTCACCGTCATCATCGCGACCGGCGGCTTCCTCGGGCTGGGGGAGCGGCTGGTCTCCGTGCCCTATGAGCGGCTGCAATACAGCGAGCGCTGGGTGTTGCCGGGCGAGAACGAGGAGACGCTGAAGCGGATGCCCGAGTTCAAGTTCGACTAGGGCCTTTCCCGCCCGCCCCGGCGCACGGAAAAGGCCTGGCGGAAAAGGCCCTGGCTCATTGTTCTCGCCAGCCTCTTCACGCGGCCAGGCGAAGCAGCCCTAGCCGCCGCCCCCCTCGCCTCCCGGCGGGGGGAGAAGCCGGCCGGTGCCGAAGTCGAACTCCGCCTGCAGCGCCGCGAAGGGGTCTTCCGCCGCCTGCGCCTCGTCGCGGTTCAGGCCCAGCGCGTCGAGCTGGGCGCCGCTGATGGCGGTGAACTCCACCCCCGCCTCCCGCAGCATGGCGATGGAGAGCAGCCCCACCCGGTCCCAGTAGGAGGCGGTGCCCTCGCGCGGGGCGGCGGCCACCACGCGCCGCACCCCGGCCTGGATCAGCAGCGTGGCGCAGGTGTTGCACACCGGCTTGCCCACCACATAGGCGTCGCACCCCCGCGCGCCATGGCCGGCATGGAGCAGCGCGTTCTGCTCGGCATGCACCATCATCCGCAGCTTGGTGGCCTTGTCCTGCAGCCGCTCCGCGCTGTCCTCCACATTGGAGGGGAAGCCGTTGAAGCCGGTGGCGACGATGCGCGCCTGCGGCTGGTTCACCAGCACGGCGCCGACCTTGGCGCGCGGGTCCTTCGACCACTGGGCGATGTGGTGCGCCAGGCCGATATAGCGCGTGTCCCACCGCGCCAGCTTCTCCGGCCTGCCCTCGAAGGCGTTGACGTTGCTCATCCGCTCCCCATCCGCTGCGTCAGGGATGTGAACACCCTGCTCACGAAGTCGTTGACGGACCCTCTCCGCTGTGCGGCAATCCCGCCCGATCGCCGGGCACACGGCGACACCCAGGGACCACACGCTGCCACGCCAACGTTTCGTCTGGAGAGAGTTTTCCGATGCAGAGCACCGCCAACCGCGCCTTGCTGCGCCGCCGCACCCTGCTGGCGGGCTCGGCCCTGGCCATGGCCCTCGGGCCGCTGGCCGGCGCCACCCCCGCCACCGCCCAGGGGGCGGACACGCTGAGCCTGGCCGTCGCCGCCCCGCCCAGCTCGCTGGACCCGCACTACCACACGCTCTCCCCCAACAACATGGTGGCCGAGCACTTCTTCGATAAGCTCGTCTCCCGCAACGCCAAGGCGCAGCTCGAGCCCGGCCTCGCCGAATCCTGGTCGATGCTCGACGACACGACCTGGGAGTTCAAGCTGCGCAAGGGCGTGAAGTTCAGCGACGGGCACGAGTTCACCGCCGACGACGTGGTGGCCACCCTCAAGCGCATCCCCGCCGTGGTGAACAGCCCGGGCTCCTTCTCCATCTACACCCGCGCCATCATCGGGCATGAGGTGGTGGACCCGCACACCATCCGCTTCAAGACCGCCTCGGTCTATCCGCTGCTGCCGCAGGATCTGAACAACGTCTTCATCATCTCCAAGACGATGGAGACCGCCGGCACGGGCGACTTCAACAACGGCCGCGCGATCGTCGGCACCGGCCCCTTCCGGCTGCAGAGCTTCACCCCCGACGACCGCGTGGTGATGACCCGCAACGACGAGTACTGGGGCGAGAAGCCGGACTGGCGCCAGGTGACCTACCGCTTCATCAGCAATGACGGGGTGCGGGTGGCGGCGCTGCTCTCGGGCGACGTGCAGCTGATCGACGTGGTGCCGCCGGCCGACACGCCGCGCCTGCGCGGCACCCAGGGCATCGCCTTCGCCGAGATCCCGAGCCTGCGCGCCATCTACCTCAAGATCGACACGGCGCACGACGTCTCGCCCTACCTGACCGGGCCGAACGGCGAGAAGCTGGACCGCAACCCGCTGCGCGACCTGCGGGTGCGGCAGGCGCTCTCGCTCGGCATCAACCGCCAGGCCATCGTGGACCGCATCATGCAGGGGGCCGGCACGCCCACCGGCCAGATGATGCCGCCCGGCGCCAATGGCTGGGCCGAGGACATCAAGGCGCCGCCCTACGACCCCAACCGCGCCAAGGCGCTGCTGGCCGAGGCGGGCTTCCCCAACGGCTTCAGCATCACGCTGATCGGGCCGAACAACCGCTACGTGAACGACGCGCAGATCATCCAGGCGATCGGCCAGATGTGGCAGCGCATCGGAGTGAAGACCACGGTGGACGCCATGCCCTTCTCCGTGCTGGCGCAGCGCCAGGCGAAGAACGACATGTCGGCCATGCTGATCGGCTGGGCGACCTCGGGCGAGCCCTCCTCGGCGCTGCGCGGCAACCTGACGACGCGCATCCCCGAGAAGGGGTTCGGCACCGTCAACTTCAGCGGCTACTCCAACAAGGAAGTGGACCGGCTGGTGGAGGAGGGCCTGCGCACGGCGGATGACGAGAAGCGCGAGGAGATCTTCAAGCAGGCGATGCGCGTGGCCATGGAGGATGTGGGGCTGATCACGCTGCACATGCAGAAGAACATCTGGGCCATGCGCGGCGGGCTGAGCTACGAGGCGCGGGCGGATGAGTACACGGTGGCGATGAATGTGAGGAAGGCGAGGTAAAATATTCAACAGGTTGTTCTAGGAAGATTTCTTCCTAGAACAACCTTGTTAATCATCTTTAAGATTGATTTTGCGGTTGTTTTTATTTGAATTGATATCTATACTTCTTGAACCAGAATATTATTTAAATGTTATTTTTGTTCGCTTTTTGTTCTTGATTTTCTCACATTCGTTAAGGTATTGTGGAGCAAACAGAATTTCCTGTGTAATATTGGGAAGAAAAGCATTTCTGTAGAGGAAAGGTAAAATGCTGAGTGGTATTGCACGGATTATGCTGACTACATCAGCAATTGCGCCTGTAGGATTTACTTATTCATTTGTGGCATTCACCCAGAATGAACCCTTCATCGGCGGACTGTCCGCTATTTTTAGCGTAGCGTCCGTATTGATTTGCTTAGTTATTTTTGGATACGCTCGTGAAAATATTGAATCCACTGTTTTTAAAGCAACTTCAATTGAAGCATCGGATCGAGAAACTGTCGGATTGATGCTATTGTATTTGTTGCCGCTTTTTACTGATAAAATCAACACTCTCAACTGGTCTCTTTGGATTCCGACCCTGTTGGTGTTCGGAATAGTAACGGCAACAGGATACAGCTATCATTTCAATCCCTTGTTGGGGATTCTTGGCTGGCATTTTTACAAAATATCGGGCGCAGAAGGGGTTACCTATGTCTTGATCACCAAAAAGCACTTGAGAAACATTTCTAAATCATTGCGCGTTGGCCAACTCACAGAATATACTCTTCTAGACCTTGGAGACAGTAAATGAGCAATCTTTTTGCACTTTGTAGAGACAAAAATGATGAACCAGTAGTTAAAAGGGTTCGTTTAACTCAATCTGTTCAAGCTAAAATAGAGGGCCTTTTCCAAGCGCAAACTGCAGCTTTTCTAGATGGCATAACGGAAGAGGTTGACTTTTCAGGTGACTGGAAGCCTGATTCTGATGAGCTGCTTGTTATTGATGCGCCAGCGGAAGCTGATCTAATTGCAGCCGCTCTCGACGCAAACACAGTAAGCCTTCCAGAAATTGACGGCGGACACTTTCAGTCGGAAAACATTCGTGCTTTATTCGTGCCTCTACACAGCGGTGGGCAATTTAAAATTTCCATACAATTATTTACAGCGCAACAAATACTTTCTAGAAGATTTATGCTTCTTTTAGACGGCAACACCTTCAGAGAACTTACCGATCCTGCTTTTACGCTTGATAATTATATACACGCTATAATTGAAGACAAAAAATTAAAATTTAAGAGCTTCTTTAATATAAAAAGAATATTTGCTCTTAAGCAATTCTATGTGGAAGCCACCGATTCACAGATCGATTCGTTCTGCTCTCATCCCAGCCTGGAAGTAATGGACACGGATAGCTTCAAATCAATGGCTGATCAAAACCTTAGGAAGATGGTTCATGCGGTAGCTAGAACAGGGGTATTAGACAAATACTCTCCTGCCGATATTGTAAAATCAGCAGGAAATTTTGGCCTCATCATTAATTTGAGTAATGGGAAGATGGTTGTTCCAAATAGTAAAAGAGAGGCAAAATTATTTCTTAGATTTATTGACGACGGCATCTATCAAGCACCATTAAGTTCGGCGCTTTACATGACTAACTCTAAGAGACCTTTTGAGTGAGATGCTTTTCTTAAAATATTTAGAACCCGTTTGAGAATGGTATCGTGCCACAAAATGTGGCGCCTGCCGGCGGGATAACGCCACTGTCCCTTGCGGTCTGGGCGCATTGTCAAACGGGCACTTAGAACATGAACCAGATTTTCTAAGGAGGGGCCAATAATTCTTAGCCTGAGAATTTCCAGCCCCAGCTTTTTGCTCAAATCTTTCCAAACATCCCGTGAAACCTCCCCAGGAAGCTCCGCAGCCTCTCGCTCTCCGGGTTCCCGAACACCGCCTCCGGCGCCCCCGCCTGGGCCACCCGCCCCTGGTCCATGAACACCACGTGGTGCGAGACCTCACGAACAAAAAGCATCTCGTGGCTCACCACCAGCATGGTCATGCCGCTCTCGGCCAGGCCCTGCATCACGCCCAGCACCTCGGAGACCAGCTCGGGGTCCAGCGCGCTCGTCACCTCGTCGAACAGCAGCAGGCGCGGCTCCATCGCCACGGCGCGGGCGATGGCCACGCGCTGCTGCTGCCCGCCGGAGAGCTGGTAGGGGTAGTGGCCGCGCCGCTCGGCCAGGCCGACGCGGGAGAGCCAGTGGGTGGCGGTGTCGCGCGCCTCGGCCTTGGGTTTGTTCAGCACCTTGGTCAGGCCCAGCATCACGTTCTCCTCCGCCGTCAGGTGCGGGAAGAGGTTGAACTGCTGGAACACCATGCCGATCCGCGCCCGCTGGGCGGAGATGGCGGTCTCGCTCAGCCGCCGCCGGCGGCCGCCTTCGGTGCGGTAGCCCACCGGCTCGCCATCGAGCAGGATCTCGCCGCCATCATGCTCCTCCAGCAGGTTCACGCAGCGCAGGAAGGTGGTCTTGCCGGAGCCGGAGGCGCCGATCAGCGAGACCACCTGCCCCTGGCGCACCTCCAGGTCGATCCCCTTCAGCACCTCCACGGCGCCGAAGCTCTTGCGCACGCCCTGGGCGCGCAGCAGCACGTCATCGGCCATGCGGCCTCCTGCCTGTGTGGGTGGTGTCATGGTTGCCGGCCTCCGCGCGCTAGTAGCGGAGGTAGGAGAAACGCCGCTCCAGCCGCGCGCCGAGCCAGGCGATGGTGGCGTTGATCATCAGGTAGAGCAGCCCGGCAAAGAGGTAGAAATCGACGATCAGGTAGTTGCGGGCGACGATCTGCTGGTTGGTGAGCAGCAGCTCCACCACGCCGATGATGGAGAGCAGCGTGGTGCCCTTCACCACCTCCAGCCCGGTGTTCACCCAAGGGGGCAGCATCCGCCGCAGCGCCTGCGGCAGGATCACGTAGCGCAGCCGCTGGGAGAAGCGCAGCCCGATGGCCTTGCCCGCCTCCATCTGCCCCGCCGGCACCGATTCCACCGCGCCGCGCAGCGTCTCCGCGATATGCGCCGTGGCGAAGGCGGAGAGCGCGATCACCCCCGCCCAGTAGGCCGGCAAATTGATGCCGAACAGCGACAGCCCGTAATAGGTGAACAGGATCAGGACCAGGATCGGGATGCCCCGCATGAAGTCCACATAGATCCGCGCCAGCAGCCGCAGCCACCACCAGCCATAGGCCAGCGCCACCCCCATCGCCACGCCGAACAGGGTGGCGAAGAGGATGGTCAGCGCCGAGGCGCTCATCGTCACCCACAGCCCGTTGAGCAGGGAGAAGCGCGCCACCCAGGCCTCGAACCAGAAGGTGCCGGGGGCGAAGGAGAAGTCGAGCATCGGCGTCCTCGCTCAGCGGATGGTGGCGTAGCGGCGCTCCACCTGCCGCAGCAGGGTGGCGAGCAGCCAGGCGGTGGCGAGGTAGAGGACGCTGGCGGTGAGCCACACCTCCATGACGCGGAAGGTGTTCGCGTTGATCTGCCGCGCCACGAAGGTCAGCTCCGGGATGGCGATGGCCGCGGCCAGCGAGGTGTCCTTGAACAGCGAGATGAGGTTGTTGCTGATGCTGGGCAGGGTGATGCGGAACATCACCGGCAGCACCACCCATCTCTGCCGCTGCCAGGGCCGCATGCCGATGGCCTTGGCCGCCTCCACATACTGCTTCGGGATGGAGGCCAGCCCGGCGCGGAACACCTCGCTCATATACGCCCCCGCATAGAGCGAGAGGGTGAGGATGAAGCTCTGCGTCTTGTCGAGGAAGTAGATGCCGAATTCGGGCAGCCCGAAATAGACGAAGAAGATCAGCAGCAGCAGCGGCGTGCAGCGGATGATCTCGACATAGGCCCAGACCGGCCCCGAGAGCCACCGCTTGCCCGAGACCCGCGCATAGGCCGCCGCCAGCCCGATGACGCTGCCGATGAGCAGCGACACCACGGCCAGCCCCAGCCCCAGCGCGAGCGCCTCCAGGAACAGCCCCCAGTTGCGGGTGATGACGCTCCAATCGAAGTAGTACTGGATCATGCGGCCCTGCTGCCCGGAATGGCGGGGTCCGGGGTGACACTGTCACCCCGGCGGGAGTCCAGGGGGCGGCGCCCCCTGGCGCTTCGGTCAGGAAAATTCGGCCGGATAGCCGATCTTGGGCGTGGCCAGCTCGATGCCGAACCACTTCTTGTAGGAGGCGGCGAAGGTGTCGAAATCCACCCCCATCATGGCTTCCTTGTACACGGTGTTGACCCAGTTCAGCCAAACCGGGTCCCCCGGCTTGACGGCCGAGGCGTAGGAATTGGGCATCCAGCCGTATCCGGCATCGACGAAGCGCCCCGGCGCCTGCTGCATCAGCCAGCGGGCGGCGGACTGGTCGGCCATGTAGGCGTCGACGCGGCGGGCGTTGAGCGCCTGCAGCGTGGCGTCCGGGCTCTCGAAGGCATCGACCTTGGCCTGGGGCAGCGCCTTGCGCACCCACTCGGTGAGGAACACGTTCTGCATGCCGCCGATGGTGACGGCGTTGCCCGCCGCCTTGAGCGCCTCGAAATTCTGGTACTTGGCGCCGCGCGCCAGCAGCAGCAGGGTCACGCCCTCGCGGTAGTAGGGGATGGTGAACTCCACCTGCTGCGCACGGCCGGGGGTCACGGTCATCCACTGCACCACGATGTCCACCTTGTCGGTGACCAGCGAGGGGATGCGGGCGTCCGAGCCCTGGAGCACGAACTCCACCTTGCTCTCGTCGCCGAAGAGCGACTTGGCGAGCAGCCGCGCCAGGTCGATGTCCATGCCCTGCAGCTTGCCGTCGGCGCCCTCGAAGTGCCAGGGCGGGTTGGTGCTGCCGGTGCCGACGATGAGGCGGCCCCGCTCCTTGATCACCTGGAGCTTGCTCTTGCCCAGCGTCTGGGCAACGGCCCCCTTCGGCGCGAAGAGGGCGGCGGCGCCACCCAGCATCGCCCCCAGGCCGAACAGCCCGCGCCGCTCCATGCCGGCGGCCTTGTCCTTCTGGTCCATGGTCGGTCCCCTGCTCTCCCTCGCATGCCTTGGGTGGCATGTCCGGGGAGAAGGTCAGCAAGAAACGCGCCGCTTGTCACGCCACCGCAGCGAGTGAATTGCGGCGGCCGTCGATGATCTCGGCGATGCGCTGGCCGGAGCCCGCCCCCATGGTCCAGCCCGTATGGCCGTGGCCGGCATTCAGGTAGAGCCCGCCCAGCCGCGTGGGGCCGATGCGCGGCAGGCCATCCGGCACCATCGGCCGCAGCCCGGCCCAGCGTATGGCGCCCGGCGCCGAGTCGGCCCCCTCGAAGGCGGGGAAGAGCTGCGTCACGCCGCGCATCAGCGCGCCGATGCGCGCCGGCGAGGGGGTGGTGTCGAAATCCGCCACCTCGGCCGATCCGACGATGCGGTAGCGGTCGCCGAGCGGGGTGAGGGCGAATTTCCGGCCATCGTCGAGGATGGCGTTGCGCGGCCCCTCCGGCCAGACGGCGCGCGGCAGGGTGACGGAAAGCCCCTTCACCGGGTGGATCGGCACATGGATGCCGAGCGGCCGCAGCAGCGTGGCCGAGTGCGGCCCGAGCGCCACCACCACCGCGTCGCACGCCATCTCGCCGGCGGAGGTGGCCACCGCCGCCACCCGCCCGCCACGCTGCACCAGCTTCTCCACCGTGGTGCCGTAGTGGAACTCCACCCCGCGCGCGGCGCACCAGGCGGCCAGGCCCTGGCTGAACTTGCTGCAATCCCCCACCTCGTCCTGCGGGAAGTGCAGCCCACCCGCCACCTTCTCGGCCACCGGGGCCAGCGCCGGCTCGCGGGCGATGCAGGCGGCGCGGTCCAGCCGCTCCGTCACCAGCCCGTGCGGCGCCAGCGCCTCATGCGCCCGGGCGGCGGCCTCCCACTCGGCGGCGGTGCCGAAGGTCTTGAGCACGCAGCCGCCGGCATAGTCGTATTCCACGCCCGTTTCGGCGCGGATCTCGGCCATGCAGCGCGCCGAGTGCAGCGCCAGCTCCAGATTGGCCAGCGCCCCCGCATTGTGCACGGCGGTGCGGGAGGCGGCGAGGAAGCCCAGGCCCCAGCGCCACATGCGCGGCAGGGCGGAGGGGCGCAGCAGGAAAGGCGCGTCCTCCTGTCCCAGCCATTTCAGCACCTTGAGCGGCATGCCCGGCGCCGCCCAGGGCTGCACTGAACTCACATGGATGATGGCGCCATTGCCCCAGCTGGTTTCCAGCCCGGCGGCCTCGCGCCGTTCCACCACGCTCACCTGATGGCCGGCGCGCAGCAGCCAGTAGGCGCTGCTGACGCCGATGACCCCGGCGCCCAGGACGATGATGCGCATATCCCTGCCTCAATCCTTCTCCGCCAGCGCAGACTCACAGAGGCGGGCCACGGCGGCAAGGTCGCCCGGCTCCGGCACGGGGTGGATGCGCGCCGGCATCTCCTGGTAGGCCCGCCCGTCCTTGAAGCCGTGCCCGGTGATCAGGCAGACCACCACCGCCCCCTCCGGCACCAGCCCGCGCGCCAGCAGCGCCGGCAGGGCGGCGATGGGGCTGGCCCCCGTCGGCTCGGCATAGAGCCCGGCGCGGCGGGCGAGCAGGCGCATGGCCCCGCGCAGGGCGTCGTCGCTCACCGCCACCGCCGTGCCGCGGCTCTGGCGCACCAGGCGCAGCGTGTGGGTGCCGTCCCGCTCATAGCCGATCAGCGGGTCGCTGATGCCGGAGGCGATGGTGTCGGGCATCCCCCAGGCCTCCACCCGCTCCGCCCCCGCCTCGAAGGCCCGCACGATGGGCGCGCAGCCTTCCGCCTGCACGGCGACGAGGCGCGGCCCCGCCGCCCCGGCGAAGCCCTCGGCCGCGAAGCCGCGCGCCACCCCCTCCACCAGCGGCCCGCTGCCGGTGGGCACCAGCACGAGGTCCGGCACCCGGCCGCCGAGCTGGGCGCGGATCTCGGGCCCCACCAGCTTCAGCCCGTCCACCGCCCAGGGATTGATGAAGGTGGTGGTGAGGTTGGCGTAGCCGTGGCGCTCGGCCAGCGCGGCGGCGAGGTCGTAGGAGCGGCTGTAGTGCCCCGGCACCTTCAGCAGCACCGCGCCATGCGCCGCGATCTGTGTCACCTTGCCGTCCGGCGTGTGGGCGGGCACGATAATGATGGCCCCCAGCCCCGCCCGCGCCGCATAGGCCGCGACCGACGCCCCGGCATTGCCGGAGGAGGCGCAGACCACCCCCCGCGCGCCCAGCTCGATCGCCTTGCTGATGCCGGCGCTGATGGCGCGGTCCTTGAAGGAGCCGGAGGGGTTGCGGGTCTCGTCCTTCAGCCACAGCTCGCCGCGGAAGCCGGGGATCGCCGCCTCCAGATGCGGGGCGCGCAGCAGCGGCGTCTCCCCCTCCCCCAGCGAGACGATGGCGCCGGGGTCGGTGACGCCGAGGCGGGCGGCGTGGCGCCACATGCCGGGCGGCAGGCCGGGGGGCGGGGCCAGCCCGCTCTCGCCCTTCACCCGCAGGATGCCGCCGCAGGCCGCGCAGGCATAGCGCAGCGTGGGCGGGTGGGTGTGGCCGCATTCGATGCAGCGCAGGTACATGGCACGCCTCCCGGAGCTTCCTCGGCGGCCACTCTGCGGAAAGCCCGCCCCGGCGCCAAGCGGCGGCGGGGCGGGCGGCGGGTCAGGAGAGCATGCGCGTGTCGCCATCCACGCTGATGGCCTGGCCGGAGATGGTGCGGCCGCGCGGGCTGCACAGGAACATCACCTGGTCCGCCAGCTGCCGCGCCGTGACGTATTCCTTGATGGAGGTGAAGGAGAAGGCCAGCGCCTCCATCTCGCTGAAAGGAATACCCTTCTGCTGCGCCTTGGCCTCCAGCACGCGGCGCTGCCGGTCGCCGGCCACCAGCCCGGGGAGGATGGCGTTCACCCGGATGCCGTCATCCCCCAGCTCGATCGCCAGCGACTTGGTCAGGCCGATGACGCCCCACTTGGCCGCCGCATAGGGCGCCCGCAGCGCGAAGCCGTGCTTCCCCGCCGCCGAGGAGAGGTTGACGATGCTGGCGTTGGACGAGCGCCGCAGATGCGGGATGGCCAGCCGCGCGCAGTTGAACTGGCTGGAGAGGCACACCTCCACGCAGCGGTCCCAGTCCTCCGGGTTGATCTCGTCGAGCCGGCCCGTGGGGCCGGCGATGCCCGCGTTGTTCACCAGGATGTCGAGCCCGCCCAGCTCCGCCAGCGCGGCGTCGAACAGCGCGGCGACATCGGCGCGGTCCGCCACGTCGGCGCGGCGGTGGCCGACGCCCGCCGGCAGGGTGGCCAGGCCGGCCTCGTCGAGGTCGCAGGTGAAGACCCGCGCCCCCTCCTCCACGAAGGCCTCGACGATGCCGCGGCCGATGCCGGCCGCCCCCGCCGTCACCAGCACCCGCGCGCCCTGCAATCCGAGATCCATGTCGTATCCCCCTGTTCCGGGCGGTGCCTCAGGCTTCGGGAAGCCCGCCCTTGTCGATGATGAAATCCGCCGCCCGCGTGATGTCCTCGGCGATGGCGGCGCGCGCCGCTTCCGCGTCCCGCGCGCGGATGGCGCGCAGCGCGGCGCCGTGGCAGCGCAGCGCGTGCCCCGCCGTCAGCCGGTCGCGCGAGTGGCGCAGGTCGAGGTTGATCACCGGCCCCGCCTTCAGCCAGAGCGCGCCGATCACGTCGAGCAGCGTCGGCAGCCCGGCGGCGGCGTAGATCGCGAAGTGGAAGTCGCGGTTCAGCGCCACGGCGTCGCCCAGGGCGGCGGTGCCGCTGCCCTCGCGCGTGGCGGCCTCGGCGCTGGCGATGGCGCGCAGCTGCGCCGGGCCGCGCGCCATCGCCGCCCGCGCCGCCGCCCAGCCCTCAATGCCCGCGCGCGTCTCGGCCAGCTCGCGGAACTGCGCGCGGGTCATCACCGGCACGCGCACGGCGCGGTTCGGCGCCACCTCCAGCGCATGGTCGGCGATCAGCCGGCTCACCGCCTCCCGCACCGGCATGACGGAGACGCCGAGCGCCTCGGAGAGGTCGCGCAGCGAGAGCTTCTCCCCCGGCGCCACACGCCCCGAGGCCAGCAGGTCCCGCAGATGCGCGTAGGCTGCCTCCGAGAGGGTGCGGCGCTCCAGCAGCGGCAGGCTGGCGATGGCGTGGTTCACGCATTCCCCTCTGGACAATCCGGTGCGGATACGCAACCCTGCCTGTGATCACAGATCACGACAAGGGATCGGATCGCGGCAGGGGCGGAAAAACGCCCCGCTGAACGAGGCCCGCTGAACAAGGGTAGAGGAACACGAGAATGACCGAGCTTCCCCGCATCACGCGGCGGGGCGCGCTGCTTGGCGCCGCCACGCTGCTCGCCGCCCCCGCCATCTCCTACGCGCAGTCCGATGTCATCCGCATCGGCCACCTGACGCCGCGCACCGGCTTCCTCGGGCCGCTCGGCGAGTTCGCCGTGCAGGCCGGCCAGCTCGCCATGGACGAGATCAACGCCGCGGGCGGCATCCTCGGCCGCAAGCTGGAGATCACCTTCGAGGACAGCGTCAACCCGCAGACGGCGAGCGCCAAGGCGGAGCGCTACATCCAGCGCGACAAGGTCAGCTGCATCGTGGGCGAGATCAACTCCGCCTCGGCGCTGGCCATCGGCCAGGTGGTGCAGCGCGAGAAGGCGCTGTTCATCAACACCGGCGCCAATTCCGACGCGCTGCGCGGCAGCGACTGCCGCAAGTTCATGTTCCACATCGAGGGCCAGAACTCGATGTACGTGAAGGCGGTGGGCCGCGTGCTGGTGCAGCAGGGCCTCATCAAGGGCAAGAAGGTCTATGCGCTCACCGCCGACTACGCCTTCGGCCACGACCTGCTGCGCGTCGCCAAGCGCTTCATGGGCGAGAATGGCGGCACCGTCGCGAACGAGGACCTGATCCCGACCGACCTGACCGACTTCTCCCCCTTCCTGCTCAAGATCCGCCAGGCGCGGCCGGACGTCATCATCGCTAACCTGGCCGGCGCGCAGATCACCAACTTCCTCAAGCAGTATTCCGAGTTCGGGCTGCGCTTCCCGGTGGCGGGCTTCGGCTTCGACACGGCGCTGGCCTGGGGCGCCGGCCAGGGCAACTTCCTCGGCACCTGGCCGACCATGTGGCACCACCGCCTGGAGAATCCGGCAGCCAAGAAATTCACCGCCGATTTCCGCCAGCGCTTCGGCCGCCCGCCGGAGAACCAGGCCTGGGGCGACTACAACGCCATCAAGATCGTCGCCCAGGCGATGACCGAGACCAAGGGCACCGACGGCCCGCGCATCGTCGAGTACCTGGAGAGCGGCGCCAAGTTCGGCGTGCTGAAGGCGCGCGAGAGCTATTTCCGCGCCCGCGACCACCAGATCATGACCGAGATGTACGCCATCACCGCCCTGCCGCCGGCGGAGCAGAAGGACCGCTACGACATCTTCACCGCCACCGCCACCGTGCCGGGGCCGGAGGAGAGCCTGGAGGCCATCGGCGCCACGCCGGAAGAGAACAGCTGCACCTTCCCGGCCTGACGCGGGCCTCGGCCTGAACACCCCCCGCCGCACGCCTGCATGGCGCGCGGCGCGGGCGCCCCATCGGCGCAGGAGCCTCCGCCTTGGAAATCGTCTTTCTCATCGAGCAGATCCTCAACGGGCTGCTGATCGGCGCCTATTACCTGCTGATCGCGCTCGGCCTGTCGCTCATCTTCAGCCTGGGCGGCATCGTCAACCTGGCGCATGGCGCCTTCTACGCCATCGGCGCCTACCTCACCGTGGCGCTGGCGCCGACCATCGGCTTCGGCGGCGCCTTCGTGGCGGCGCCCGTGCTGGTGGCGCTGCTCGGCCTCGTCATCGAGCGCTTCCTGCTGCGCCGCTTCTACCGGGCCGACCCCATCCTCTCGCTGCTGCTCACCTTCGGCCTGGCCATGGTGGCGGAGCAGACGCTGCGCATGGTGTTCGGCGCGCCGCCGCTGCCCTTCTCCATCCCGCTCGCGCTGCGCGGCCAGGTGTTCATCGGCGATTTCATCTATTCCCGCTACCGGCTGATGATCCTCGGCGTCGCGGCACTCTGCGTGCTGGGGCTGTGGCTGCTGCTGCAACGCACCCATTTCGGCCGCGTCGTCCGCGCCGGCGTGCAGAACCCGGACATGGTGGGCGCGCTCGGCATCTCGCTGCGCCCCTACATGTCGGCGGTGGTGATGATCGCGGTGGGGCTCGCGGCACTGGCCGGCGTCATGCTGGCGCCCGTCATCGGCGTGCACCCGGCGATGGGGGCCGAGATCCTCACCTTCGCCTTCGTCGTCGTCGTCATCGGCGGGCTCGGCTCCTTCTGGGGCGTGGTCGTCGCGGCGCTGATCGTGGGCGTGGTGCGCGGCATCGCCGCCTATGCCTATCCGCCGGCCACCGAGGCCTCCGTCTATCTCCTCATGCTGCTCGTCCTGCTGCTGCGCCCGCGCGGCCTGTTCGGCGAACGCATCGCGAAGTTCGAGTGAGCGCCACGCCATGATGACCCGCGAACTCCGCCCCCTGCTCATCGCGCTCGCCGCGCTGCTGCTGCTGCCGGTGCTGCTGCCGGCGCTGGGCCTGACCCTGAAATCCGCCACCGACGTGGTGGTCTTCGCCATCGCCGTGATGGGGCTGAACATCCTGGTCGGCCACACCGGCCTGGTCTCCTTCGGCCATGGCGCCTGGTTCGGCATCGGCGCCTATGCCGCCGGCATCCTGCAGCGCCACTTCTTCCCCGGCGACATGGTGCTGCCCGCCCTGATCGGGCTGGCGGTGGTGGCGGCGCTGGCCGCCCTGATCGGCATGCTGATCCTGCGCCGCAGCGGCGTCTATTTCTCGCTGCTGACGCTGGCGCTCACCGCCATGCTGTTCACCATCGCCTTCCGCTGGACCGAGCTGACCGGCGGCGAGGACGGCTTCGGCGGCATCACCCGCTACGCCTTCCTCGACGAGCCGGCGGCCTACTACGCGGTGGTCGCCACCATCGGCTTCGCCGTGGTGTTCGCGCTGTGGCGCTTCCACCACGCACCGGCCGGCACCGTGCTCGTCGCCATCCGCGAGAACGAGCAGCGCGCCCGCTTCGTCGGCTACGACACCACGCGCTACAAGCTGCTGGCCTTCACCCTCTCGGCCAGCGTCACCGCGCTGGCGGGCATGCTCTCCGCCTACAACCACCGCTTCGCCTCGGCCGAGCCCATCGCCATCGCCTTCTCGGGCGAGCTGCTGGCGATGGTGGTGATCGGCGGCATGCGCTCCTTCCTGGGTCCGGCCCTCGGCGCGCTGTTCTACATCCTGTTCCGCGAATTCCTCTCGATCTACACGGCCAACTGGCTGCTGATCTTCGGCCTGCTCTTCGTCGGCTTCATCGTCTTCTCGCCGGACGGGCTGGTGGGCGTGGGCCAGAGGCTGCTCGCCCCCTTCCGGAAGAAGGTGGTGGAGGACGCGGCGATGTCCGCCCGCCGCACCGCGGTGCCGACGCCGGTGCCCACGCGCTTCATCCGCCCCGGCGCCGCCGCCGGCGGCCCGGTGCTGGCGGCGGAGACGCTGGAGAAGAAGTTCGGCCGCATCCAGGCGGTGCGCGGCGTCTCCTTCCAGGTGGGCGACCGCACCCTGCACGCGCTGATCGGCCCCAACGGCGCCGGCAAGACCTCGGCCTTCAACCTGCTCTCCGGCATGTTCCCGCCGGATGCCGGGCGCGTCACGCTGGACGGGCGGGATGTCACGGGCTTCAGCCCGCAGGCCATCACCCGCGCCGGCATCGGCCGTTCCTTCCAGATCACCAACCTCTTCCCCGGCCTCTCCATCGCCGAGAACCTGCGGCTGGCCATCCAGGCGCGCCACCCCGCGCGCTTCGGCCTGTGGCACGACGCCCATTCCTACGACGACATGGCGGACGACACCGCCACGCTGCTGCACTGGATGGGCCTGGCCGGCATCGAGCGCGCCGAGGCCGGCGCCCTCTCCTATGGCGGGCAGCGGCTGGTGGACATGGCGGTGGCCGTCGCCACCCGCCCGCGCATTCTTCTGCTCGATGAGCCGCTGGCGGGGCTGGCGACGGCGGAACGCACCCGTGTCGGCGAGCTGATCAAGCGCGTCTCCACCGACATCCCCGTGCTGCTGGTGGAGCACGACATCGACCGCGTCTTCGCCCTGGCCGACCGCGTCACGGTGATGAACGACGGCGAGGTGCTGGTGGACGGCACGGTGGAGGATGCGCGCACCGACCCGCGCGTGCAGGCTGTCTATCTCGGCTCCGGCAACACCGCCATCGCGGCGAAGGAACGCGCCTCGGCGATGACCGACGCGGTGCTGCTGAAGCTCGACGGCATCAACACCTTCTACGGCAAGAGCCACATCCTGCAGGGTGTCTCGCTGGAGGTGCGGCAGGGCGAGATCCTGGCCCTGCTCGGGCGCAACGGCGCCGGCAAGTCCACGCTGCTCAAATCCATCATGGGCATCGCGCGCCCCGCCAGCGGCAGCATGACGCTGGCCGGCGAGCCGGTGGCGGGCCTGCCCTCCGACCAGATCGCCCGGCGCGGCGTGGGCTTCGTCCCCCAGGGGCGCGGCCTGTTCGCCGGCATGTCGGTGGCGGAGAACCTGGCGCTCGGCCGCCTCAAGCGCCTCACCGGCGCCGGCGACCACTGGACGGAGGAGAAGGTGCTGGAATTCTTCCCGCGCCTGAAGCAGCGCTGGCGCACGCCGGCCGACGCCCTCTCGGGCGGCGAGCAGCAGATGGTGGCGGTCGCCCGCGCCCTCTCCGGCGACACCCGCCTGCTGCTGCTGGACGAGCCCTTCGAGGGCCTCTCCCCCGCCGTGACGGAGGAGCTGTTCGAGGCCTTCGACAAGCTGCGCCAGGAGATCTCCATCATCATCGTCGACCACAACCTCGACCTGGCGCTGGCGCTGTCGGACGGCACGGTGGCGCTGGAGCGCGGCGCGGTGACATGGGCCGGCGCCTCGCGCCTGCTGCGCGACGACCTGGAGCTGCGGCGGAAGGTGCTGTGGCTGTGAGCGTCGAAGCACGGGGGAGAATGAATTCTCCCCCGAACCCCCTCATCTTTTTTCTGCAAGTTTCTCTGATGGCGGGGTCCGGGGTGACACTGTCACCCCGGCGGATGGGGTCTGGGGAAGGCAGCGCCTTCCCCAGCCGGCAAAGCTTCCCTGACCGACGCACCGGAACCAACCGATGACCATGCATCCCTCCAAGGTCGCCATTGTCGGCGCCGGCCTGATCGGCCGCGCCTGGGCGATGATCTTCGCCCGGGCCGGCTGGCAGGTGGCGCTGTTCGACCCCGCCCCCGGCATCGCCGCGCAGGCCGAGGGCCTCTGCGCCCAGGGCCTGACCGACCTCGCCGAGCAGGGCCTCTGCGAGGACCCGGCCGGCGCTGCGCGCCGCATCCAGGCGGTGGGCAGCCTGGCCGAAGCGGTGTCGGACGCCGCGCTGGTGCAGGAGAACGGCCCTGAGCGGCTGGAGGTGAAGCAGGAGCTGTTCGCCGAGCTGGACCGGCTGGCGCCGCCCGGCTGCATCCTGGCCTCCTCCTCCTCCGCCATCCGCGTCTCGCTGTTCACGGAAGCGCTGCCGGGGCGCGGCCGCTGCCTGATCGCGCATCCGGTGAACCCGCCGCACCTGATCCCGCTGGTGGAGCTCTCCGGCGCGCCCTGGACGGCGCCCGAGAGCATCGCCCGCGCGCGGGAGATCTATGCCGCCATCGGCCAGGTTCCCATCGCCGTGCTGAAGGAGGTGGAGGGCTTCATCCTCAACCGCCTGCAGGGCGCGCTGCTGGCCGAGGCGTTCCGGCTGGTGTCGGAGGGCTATGTCAGCCCGCAGGATCTCGACCACACGGTGAAGGACGGGCTCGGCCTGCGCTGGTCCTTCATGGGGCCGTTCGAGACGATCGAGCTGAACGCGCCGGGCGGCATCCCCGATTACTGCGCGCGCTACACCGGCTTCTACAAGCGCCTCGCCGCCGACCCGGCGCGGCCGGAGGTCTATGAGGCGCCGGCCGTCGGGCGCATCCTGGAGGAATGGGGGGCGCCGCCCGACCTGCCGGAGAAGATGCGCTGGCGCGACCGGCGCCTCGCCGCGCTGCGCGCGCACAAGCTGACACAAGAGGAGGGCTGACATGGCCACGCGGAAAGTCGTCATCACCTGCGCCGTCACCGGCGCGATCCACACGCCGAGCATGTCGCCCGCGCTGCCCGTCACCGCCCAGCAGATCGCCGACGCGGCGATCGGCGCGGCGGAGGCAGGCGCCGCCATCGTCCACCTGCACGCGCGCAACCCGGTGGACGGACGCCCGGACCAGACGCCGGAAGGCTTCTCCCCGTTCCTCCAGGTCATCAAGCAGCGCTGCGACGCGGTGATCAACATCACCACCGGCGGCGCGCCGACCATGACCATCGAGGAGCGGGTGCGCCCGGCCGCCACCTTCAAGCCGGAGGTGGCCAGCCTGAACATGGGCAGCATGAATTTCGGCCTGTTCGGCATGCTGAACCGGTTCAAGGAGTTCAAGCACCCGTGGGAGAAGGAATACCTCTCCGACAAGGGCATCATCTTCCGCAACAGCTTCGCGGATATCGAGTACATCCTGACCACCTGCCGCGAGAACGGCACGCGCTTCGAGTTCGAGTGCTACGACACGGCGCATCTCTACAACCTGAAGTACTTCTTCGATCAGGGCATCGTGACGGGGCCGCTGTTCATCCAGACGGTGTTCGGCCTCCAGGGCGGCATCGGCGCCCACCCGGAGGACGTGATGCACATGAAGCGCACGGCCGACCGGCTGTTCGGCGACAATTACCGCTGGTCGGTGCTGGGCGCCGGGCGCAACCAGCTCCCCATCGCGGCGATGGCGGCGGCGATGGGCGGCAACATCCGCGTCGGCCTGGAGGACAGCCTGTGGGCCGGCCCCGGCAAGTTCGCCGAGAGCAACGCCCAGCAGGTGCGGCTGGCGCGGCAGATCGTCGAGGGGCTGGGGCTGGAGATCGCCTCGCCGGACGAGGCTCGCGAGATCCTCGACCTCAAGGGCCCGGACCGCGTGGCCTTCTGAAGCGTCCGGCGGCGGGGGGGCGCCGCCCCCCCGTGCCGCTTGCCAGCCGGGCCGCCATGCGCCATGGCAGGGCTTCCCGGTGGCCGGCACCCCCGCCACCCGCCGGGCGGGACGAGCCGGAGCCACAGCCGATGCGCCTTCCCCGCCTGCCGCCCGCCCCCCCGGGGCGCGCCCCGGCATGACGCTGTTCAACGTCCGCCACCTCACCGAATACCGCTATGCAAAGCCGGTGCGCTTCGGCGAGCACCGGCTGATGTTCCGCCCGCGCGACAGCCACGACCAGCGCCTGCTGGAGGCCACGCTGGCGGTGGACCCCGAGCCGGCCGAGCTGCGCTGGATCCACGACGTGTTCGGCAATTGCGTGGCGCTGCTGCGCTTCGGCCAGCCCGCCACGCGCCTGAGCTTCGACACGCGCATCCGGCTGGAGCACACGCCACAGCACGGGCCGGCCTTCCGCACCGACACCGCCGCCCTCACCTACCCCTTCGCCTACGACGCGGAGGACCTGCCGGACCTGCTGCGCACCATGGCGCCGCACCACCCCGATCCGGGCGGCGAGGTGGCGCGCTGGGCGCGGCAGTTCATCCGCCCCGGCCGGCCCAGCGAGACGGGCCACCTGCTGATGACGCTGTGCTACGCCATCCGCGAGAGCTTCTCCTACGCCCGCCGCACCGAGCCCGGCACCCAGCCGCCGCTGCAGACGCTGCACCTGCGCCGCGGCACCTGCCGCGACTTCGCGCTGCTGATGATGGAGGCGGTGCGCCACCTGGGCTTCGCCGCCCGCTTCGTCACCGGCTATGTCTATGTGCCGGACCGCGACGGCTCCGCCACGCTGGGCGGCGGCTCCACCCATGCCTGGTGCCAGGTCTACCTGCCCGGCGCCGGGTGGGTGGAGTTCGACCCGACCAACGGCATCGTCGGCAACCGGGACCTGATCCGCGTCGCCGTCACCCGCACGCCGGAGCAGGCGGTGCCGCTGCAGGGCAGCTACCACGGCGCGGCGGAGGACGGGCTCGGCATGCGCGTGCAGGTCAACGTCACCACGGAGGCAGCCCTGCCGCCCGGCCAGGACACGGCCCCCAGCCGGGTGCCGGCGGCCTCCTGAGGGCCCGCCCGGGCTGAGGGCCCCGCCCGATCCAGGGGTTCCGCCTGATCCGAGGGTCCCGCTTCGGGGCCGCCGGGCGGCGAACCCCGTATCGCCGCCTGGCAAGGACGGCGTATAGGAACAGCATGAGCAGGGCCGGCGCAACGGCCCGCCACAGGGATTGCGGCGGCGCAGCAACCGGCGGTGCCGGGGCCGCGTTCCGTCGGACACGGCCCCGCCCACATTCAAGCCCGGCGCCCCCCGCGGCGCCCCGGAGACGCGATGAAGATCCGCGCAGGCTTCACCCTGGCCTATGAGTGCCCGCAGCCCACGCCGATGCTCCTGGTGCTGAACATCCACCCCTCGCGCCGCGCCGACCTGCTGACCGGGCAGACCCTCTCCTACGACCGACCGGTGCAGGCCCGGGAATACATCGACGGCTTCGGCAATGCCTGCACGCGCATCCTGGTGCCGGCCGGCCGCACCACCCTCTCCACCCGCTTCGAGATCCGCGACAGCGGCCTGCCGGACCCGGTGACGCCCGAGGCCGCGCAGCACGAGATCCAGGACCTGCCGGACGCGGCGCTGGTCTACCTGCTGGGCAGCCGCTACTGCGACACGGACCGGCTGGCCGACTTCGCCTGGGCGCAGTTCGCCCACACGCCGCAGGGCTGGGCGCGGGTGCAGGCCATCTGCGACTTCGTGCACGGCCACATCACCTTCGACTACCAGAAGGCGGATTCCACGCGCTCGGCGCATGACGGCTTCACCGGCCGCTACGGCGTCTGCCGGGACTTCGCGCACCTGGCTATCACGCTGTGCCGCTGCATGAACATCCCGGCGCGCTACTGCACCGGCTATCTCGGCGACATCGGCGTGCCCGCGGTGCCGGACCCGATGGATTTCAGCGCCTGGTTCGAGGTCTATCTGGGCGGCCGCTGGCACACCTTCGATGCCCGGCACAACCGCCCGCGCATCGGCCGCATCCTGATGGCCACGGGCCGGGACGCGACGGATGTGGCGCTCTCCACCAATTTCGGCCCCGCCACCCTGGCGCGGTTCGAGGTGGTGACGGAGGCGGTGCCCAACGCCTGAGCCTGCCCATCGCCCGGGGCTGGCGGCTCAGTCCACCCACAGCCCGCGCCGGCGGTGCCACTGCTCGATCGATTCCTCCGGATAGGCGTCGAAGCAGGCATCGCCGGGCCCGGTCTGCGGCTCCACCCAGGGGGCCCTGTCCTTCAGCATCAGGTGGACGCGCGCGGGCGGCACGGGCAGCGCCGTGTCGATGGCCGAGGCGAAGGGGTGCACCAGATCAGGCCAGGAGGGGTCGGCCATCCACAGCGCGCTGGCGCAGCGGGGGCAGAAATGGCGCTCGCCGCTGCTGGTCTCGCAATGCCCGTCATCGGCGCGGATCTCGGCGTGGTAGATGGCGGTGCGGCCGCTGTGCCGCAGCGTCTCCGCCACCCCCATGATGTTGATGGCATAGCCCCCGCCCCCCGCCGTCTTGCGGCAGATGCTGCAGTAGCAGCGCTGGTAGGGGTGCGGCGTGTGGCTGGCGACCGAGAAGCGCACGGCGCCGCAGCGGCAGGAGCCTTCCAGGGTGATCGGCATGGGCTTGGTCCTCCTGCCGGGGGCAACGCCCTCCAGGGGGGGAGGGTTCCTGGAAGCGGCGCCCTCGGCACCGTGCCCCCGCCAAGCCTCTTGCCGATGCGGCGCGCGATCCGTATTCCTGCGCGCTCAGGCTGGCGCAGCAGAGGGAACCCCATGGCCGAGGTGAATCACGAGATCGACTTCGTCGAGGTGAAGTCCGAGGACATCCTCGCCGAGCGCACCCATGGCTGGGACATGTTCACGAAGGCCACCAAGTGGGGCATCGGCGCCGTCATCGTGCTGCTGCTCTTCCTCTACGTCTTCTGGGGCTGAGGCCCCGCCCCGCCGGCGTCCTGTGGCCGGCGGCGGGAGGAAAGCGATGAAAAAAGGCGGACCGCTCCGGCGGCCCGCCTTTTTTCATGCGTGTGTCACGCCCGCCGGGCGGGCCGGAGGCGGGGGGAGCGAACCCCCCGCGCCCGCTTCAGCCGACGATCTCGGTGCCGGCGAAGAAGAAGGAGACCTCGCGGGAAGCGGCCTCGGGGCCGTCGGAGCCGTGCACGCTGTTCGCCTCGATGCTCTCGGCGAACTCCTTGCGGATGGTGCCCTCGGCGGCGTTGGCCGGGTTGGTCGCGCCCATGATCTCGCGGTTGGCGGCGATCGCGTTCTCGCCTTCCAGGACCTGCACCACCACCGGGCCGGAGGTCATGAAGGCCACCAGGTCGTTGTAGAAGGGGCGGGCCTTGTGCTCGGCGTAGAAGGCGCCGGCCTGCGCCTGGGAGAGCTGGATGCGCTTCTGCGCGACGATGCGCAGGCCCTTCTCCTCGAACTTGGCGTTGATCTTGCCGGTCAGGTTGCGGCGGGTGGCGTCCGGCTTGATGATCGACAGGGTGCGCTCGGTGGCCATGGGAATGTCCTCACGGATAGGGGGCGGTTGCCGCCGCCGGATAGGCGGGCTGGCCGATCGGCGCAAGGGGCCATGGCCCGGCGCGGGCATGGGCGCCGGCATGGGCATGGGCATGGGCATGGGCGCCGCCCCTCGGCAGCTCCTCCCCGGCGCAACCCCGGCCGCGCCCGGGCTTTAACCGCCCGCCTCCCCGGCGGGAGCGCTTGGGGGAGGCCCGGCATGCCGCGCAAGACCGTTTCACTGCTCATCCTGGCGGGCGCGCTGCTGCTGCTGCTCTGGATGATGCCGGAGGTGCCGCTGCTGGTCTTCGCCGCGGCGCTGCTCGGCGTCTTCCTGCATGCGGGGGCGCGGCTGCTGCGCCGGGTGCTGCCGGTGCCGCACGGCGCGGCGGTGGGGCTGTTCCTGCTGCTGCTGCTGCTGCTCGCCGCCGGCATCGGCATGCTGGCGGCGCAGCCGATCGCCGAGCAGCTCAACGAGCTGTGGCGCCAGGTGCCCGCCGCCACCCGGCGCCTGGCCGACCTGCTCTCCCGCTACAGCTGGGGGCAGGAGATCCTGCAGCGCCTGCAGCCCGGCAACATGGAGCTGCCGGCGGGCGGCAGCAGCACCGCCTTCTCGGCGCTGAACACCACCTTCGGCGCGCTGGCCAACGTGGTGCTGGTGGCCTTCCTCGGCCTCTACTTCGCGCTGGACCCGAAGCTCTACCGGCGCGGCATCGAGGCGCTGGTGGCGCCCTCGCTGCGCCCGCGCGCGCGGCAGGTGTGCGAGGAGGCCGCCGCCACGCTGCGCGGCTGGCTCGGCGCGCAGATGGTCTCGATGGCGGTGGTGGGCATGCTCACCGGCCTCGGCCTGTGGCTGATCGGCATTCCGCTGGCGCTGGTGCTGGGCCTCATCGCCGCGCTGCTGGCCTTCATCCCCACCCTCGGCCCGGTGCTGGCGGCGGTGCCGGCGGTGCTGCTCGGCCTGTCCGAGGGCTTCTCCGGCGCGTTCTCCGTCATCGGCGTCTATCTCGTGGTGCAGTCGGTCGAGAGCTACCTGATCACCCCCTATGTGCAGAAGCGCAGCGTGGACCTGCCGGAGGCCGCCACCATCATCGCCCTGGTGGCCTTCGGGCTGATGTTCGGCTTCCTCGGCATGCTGCTGGCGACGCCGATGGCGGCGCTGCTGCTGATGCTGGTGCGCCGCCTCTATGTCGAGGACTACCTGGAGCACGAGCCGGCGGAGGAGCAGCTGGTGCAGCGGCCGGTGATCCTGCGGAGCTGAGGCGCGCCGCGCTCAGCGGTAGACGATGCGGTAGTTCACCGTGAAGGTCAGGGTGGTGCTGTCGCCCTCCATCTCCGCCGTGAAGGCGGGGCCCACCTGGTCGCGGAACAGCGAGAGCGCCGCCGCGTCCAGCCAGCGGGAGCCGGAGCGGCCGGTGATCTGCACCGCCTCGATCCGCCCGTCCCGCGCCACGGTCACGCGCAGCACCACGGGGCCGTCCTCGCCGGCGGCGGCGGCCTGCGGCGGGTAGAAGCCGCGCGACTGCACCCAGGCCTGGAAGGCCCGCCCCCAGTTCCGCCCCGGCCGCGCGCCGCTGACATGCGCCATCGCGGCGCTGCCGCTGTAGGCCGGCTGCCCCGGCGCCAGCGAGCGCTGCGGCACCGGCCCGATCGCCATGTCGAGCTGGCCGGGGCGGCCCGGCGCGGGGCGGGCCTGCGGCGCCGGGGTGATCGGCCGCGCCGCCTGCGGCCCCAGGCTCAGCGTGCCGGCCAGCG
>NZ_JBHSCH010000013.1:0-79139 GCF_042651065.1 Teichococcus aestuarii | reverse complement strand
CGCACGGGCCTGCCCTCCGGCGGGGCGCGGTGGTGCAGCCGCAGCCGGGCGCCATCGGCGGCCAGGATGGCATCCTCCGCCAAAGCGGGGGCGGCGTGGCGGGCAGGTCGCCCGGCGGCAGATGACCCGGCGGCAGATGACCCGGCGGCAGGCCGGCCAGGTCCGACGGCTGCGGCGAGCGCGTCTCGGGCGGGGCCACGGCGCCGGCGGCTTCCGGCAGGCGGCCGGCCGGCGCATCCTCTGGCGCTTCCAGCCCTTCGGGCGGCGGGCTGCGCGTGCCCTCCGGCGCGGGCGCCATCACCGCCGGATGGGTGTGGGCGGGCGGCGGAAGCTCCGGCTCGGCCTCATCGGCGGCCAAAGGGGCTTCCGGGGCGGGCGGCTCAGCCGAGGCAGGCCTGATCGAAGCAGGCTCGGAAGGGGTGGGCTCGGGCGGGGCAGGCTCGGGCGGGGCAGGCTCGGGCAGGGCCTCGGGGTGCCCGGGCTCCATCTCGGGCGCGGGCGCCGCCGCGTCCTCGGCCGCCTTGTCCTTCTCACGGCCCGTCAGGCGGGCCCACAGGTCACGCAGTGCCATGCCTCAGGCCACCTCGGCCAGCAGGCCGTCCGGCCCGGCGGCGGTGACGCGGGCGCGCAGCACGGCGCCATGATGGCCCGCGGCGCCCTTCAGGCGCAGCGGGGCGAAATGCTCGGTATGGCCACGATCGGGACTTTCCAGCAGCACCGATTCCTCCTGTCCCAGACGGGCGAATGCAAGACGGGCGTTGTAGAAGCGCAGGGCGGCCTCGGCGCCGGCGGCGCGCAGCCGGGCGGCGCGCTCCCGGCGCAGCGGCACCGGCAGCTGCGGCATCCGCGCGGCGGGCGTGCCCGGCCGCTCGGAATAGGGGAAGACATGCAGGAAGGTCAGCCCCGCCTCCTCCACCAGCGCCAGCATCTCGGCGAAGTGTTCCTCGGTCTCGGTCGGGAAGCCGGCGATGAGGTCGGCGCCGAGGGCGAGGCCCGGGCGCAGCGCCTGCGCGCGGCGGGCGCAGGCCAGCGCCTCCGTCCGGCCGTGGCGGCGGCGCATGCGCTTCAGCATCAGCTCCGCCCCGTGTTGCAGGGAGAGGTGCAGGTGCGGCATCAGCCGGGGTTCCTCCGCCAGCAGGCGCCAGAGATCCTCGTCCATCGCCGCCGGGTCGAGCGAGGAGAGGCGCAGCCGCGGCAGCTCCGGCACCAGGGCCAGCAGGCGGCGCACCATCTGCCCGAGCGGCGGCCGCCCCGGAAGGTCGGTGCCGTAGCTGGCGATGTCCACCCCCGTCAGCACCACCTCGCGGTAGCCGGCCTCCAGCACCGCCCGCACCTGCGCCACGATGGCGCCCACCGGCACGGAGCGGGAAGGGCCGCGCCCATAGGGGATGACGCAGAAGGTGCAGCGGTGGTCGCAGCCCTGCTGCACCTGCACGAAGGCCCGCGCCCGCCCGGCGAATTCGGTGACGAGATGCGCCGCCGTCTCAGTGGCGGCCATGACGTCGGAAACGGGGGCGGGCGGCGCGGCGGGGGCCCAGGCCTCCGGCTTCAGCTTGTCGGCGTTGCCGATGACGCGCGCGACGCCCGGCAGCGCCGCCCAGGAATCGGGGGCGATCTGCGCGGCGCAGCCGGTGACCAGGATCGGCGCGCCCGGGTTCTCCCGCGCGGCGCGGCGGATGGCCTTGCGCGCCTGCTTCTCCGCCTCGGCGGTGACGGCGCAGGTGTTGACCAGGATGGCGCCTTCATGCCCCGCCCGCAGCGCCAGCTCGCGCATCGCCACGCTCTCATAGGTGTTCAGCCGGCAGCCGAAGCTGAGCACCCGCACCGGCCCGGCGGAGAGATCCTCGGCCGGCGCGCCGGCTGCCTCCGGCGGGCGGGCATTCATCCCGGGAAGGCCTGCGGGTCGAAGCGGCCCTCGAAGGCGGTGGCCACGGGGCCGGCCATCAGCACATGCCCATCCAGCCGCCATTCCATCGCCAGCGTGCCGCCGGGCAGCTCGACCCGGGCGCGGCGGCCGGCCAGGCCCCGCCGGTGCGCGTTGACCAGCGTGGCGCAGGCGCCGGAGCCGCAGGCCAGGGTCGGCCCCGCGCCGCGCTCCCAGATGGCGACGCGGATGTGGTCCGGCGCCAGCACCTGCGCGAAGCCGATATTGGCGCGCTCCGGCAGCAGCCCGTGGTGCTCGGCCACCGGGCCGAGGGCGCGCCAGTCGATGGCGTCCAGCTCGGGGACGAAGAAGGTGGCGTGCGGGTTGCCCATCGAGCAGGCGGCGGGGTCGGCGACGGCGCCGAGGTCCATCGGCAGGTGCAGCGTGTCCATCTCGGCCGCCAGCGGCACCTCCCGCCAGCCGAGCAGGGGCGGGCCCATGTCGGCGCGGACCCAGTCGGTTCCGTGGGGGCCGTCCGGCAGGCGCTCGCAGGGCAGGTCGCCGCGGATGGTGCGGACCACCACCCGCTCCCGCCCCGTCTCGGCCATCAGCAGGTGGGCAACGCAGCGCGTGGCGTTGCCGCAGGCGCCGGCCTCGGAGCCGTCCGGGTTGTGGATGCGCATGAACACGTCGGCGCCCGCCCCGGCCGTCTCCAGGGTGATGAACTGGTCGCAGCCGATGCCGTAATGACGGTCCGACAGCGCGGCGATGCGCGTGGGGGCCAGCGGCAGCGGGGCGGGGCGGGCATCGACGATGACGAAGTCATTGCCCAGCCCGTGCATCTTCCGGAACGGGATCATGCTGCGCCATATGCCCCGCATGGCCGCCGAAATGAAGGCCCGCCGCGTCCTTCTTCGTTCTGGCCTGACTCGCAGAAAGAAGATGGGGGCGCGGGGGAATTCCTTCCCCCGCCCTTGCTTCTCACCCGCGCAGCGTGGCGCCGGTCGCCTTGGCCACGGCGGCGACGATCTTCGCCCCCACCGCCTCGATCTCGGCATCGGTCAGGCTGGCCTCGCGCGGCTGCAGCGTCACCTCCAGCGCCAGCGAGACCTTGCCCTCGGGCAGCTTCTCGCCGGCGTAGCGGTCGAACAGCGCCACATCCGTGATCAGCGTCCGCTCCGCCCCGCGCGCGGCGCGGAGCAGGTTCTCCGCCGGCACGCCGGTGTCCACCAGGAAGGCGAAGTCCCGCTTCAGCGGCTGGAAGGCGGGCAGGTCCGGCACCGCCTTCTTCTTGCGCTTCGGCTCGGGGATGGCGTCGAGGAACACCTCGAAGGCCACCGCCGGGCCGGCGAGGCCGAGCTCCTCGCGCAGCTTCGGGTGCAGCTCGCCGAACTGCGCCAGCACCACCTTCGGCCCCTGCCGCACCACGCCGGAGCGGCCGGGGTGGTAGTAGCCGGGGGCGTCGGTGGTGACGGAGAGCGCCGCCATCGGCACGCCGAGCGCCGCCAGCACGGCCAGCGCGTCGCCCTTGGCGTCCATCGCGTCCACGGCGCGGGCGGGGGCAGCCCAGTGGCGCGGCGTCTCGCCCAGGCGCAGGCCGGCGGCCACGGTGAGCTGCCCCTCGGGCGTGATGTCGCGGTAGGCGGCGCCCAGCTCGCACAGCGCCACGTCCGGATAGCCGCGCGCGGCGTTGCGGGCGGCGGCCAGGGCCAGGCTCGCCACGGGGGTGGGGCGCATCTGGTCCAGATCGGCGGCGATCGGGTTCTCCAGCCGCAGCGCGGCGGGCGTGTCGCCGAAGCGGGCCGCCACGCGGCTGTCGAGGAAGCCGAAGGAGACGCAGTCCAGCATCCCCCGCGCGGCCAGCGTGCGGCGGGCCAGCACGGCGCGGGCCTGCTTCGGCGTCAGCGCGGGGCGCGGCACGGGGGAGGCGACGGGCAGCGACACGGCCGGGATGCGGTCCAGCCCGTGGATGCGCAGCACCTCCTCCAGCAGGTCGCATTCCGGCTCGATGGCGGCGCAGCCCTCGGCGGCGGCCTGGGCGCGCTCCGCCGGCAGGCCGGGCGCCTGGGTCAGGCTGCCCTGGGCGGCGACGTCGTTGCGCCAGGAGGGGACGGAGACCGTCACCCGCGCCGCATCCCGCGCCACCACGCCGAAGCCGAGGCGCTCCAGCGTGGCCACCGCCGTGTCGGCATCGATGTCGGCGCCGCCGAGGCCGGCGATGCGCTCGAAGCGCAGGCTGGCCTGACGCCGCCACATCGGCTCCGCCCCGGCCTGCGTCACCTCGGAGGCCTCGCCGCCGCAGAGGGCGATGACCATGGCCGTGGCCGCCTCCAGCGCATCGGGCAGCAGCGCCGGGTCGATGCCGCGCTCGAAGCGCTGGCGGGCATCGGAGCGCAGCTCATGCCGGCGGCCGGAGAGGGCGATCCGCACCGGGTCGAACAGGGCGCATTCGATGAACACCTCGGTGGTGCCCTCGTCCGAGCCGGAATGCTCGCCGCCCATGATGCCGGCGAGGCTTTCCACCGCCTCGGCATCGGCGATCACCAGATCCTCCGGCGTGACCGCCACCTCCTTGCCGTTCAGCGCCAGGAAGGTCTCGCCGGCGTGGCCGGGGCGGAGGAACAGGGCATCGCCCTTCACCTTGGCCACGTCGAAGACGTGCAGCGGGCGGCCGAGGTCGAAGGTGAAGAAGTTGGTGATGTCCACCAGCGCGTTGATCGGGCGCAGGCCGATGGAGACCAGCCGGTCCTGCAGCCATTTCGGCGAGGGACCGTTCCTCACGCCCCGCACGGCGCGGCCGAGCACCCAGGGGCAGGCCACCGTATCCTCTACCACCCAGCGCAGCGGCGAGGGATAGACCCCCGGCACCGGCTCGGCTGCGAAGGGCTTCAGCGTGCCGAGGCCGGCGGCGGCGAGGTCGCGGGCGATACCGCGGATGGAGAGCGCGTCGCCCCGGTTGGGGGTGATGGAGATCTCCACCACCGGGTCGTCCAGCCCCGCCCAGGTGGCGTAGGGCACGCCCACCGGCGCGTCGGCCGGCAGGTCGATGATGCCCTCATGGTCGTCGCCGAGGCCCAGCTCGCGCGAGGAGCACATCATGCCCTCGCTCTTCACGCCGCGGATCTCGCCCACCTTCAGCGTGATGCCGGTGCCGGGCACATAGGCGCCGGGCAGGCCGAGCACGGCCTTCATGCCGGTGCGGGCATTCGGCGCGCCGCAGACGACGGAGCGGAGCACGCCATCCCCCACATCGACGGTGCAGGCGCGCAGGCGGTCGGCGTTCAGGTGCTGCACCGCCTCGACCACATGGGCGATGCGGAAGGGCGCGAGCGCCGCGCCCCGATCCTCCACCCCCTCGACCTCCAGGCCGATGGTGTTGAGGGCGGCGGTGATCTGCTCCAGCGAAGCATCCGTCTCCAGATGCTGCTTCAGCCAGCTGACAGAGAACTTCATCGCTCAGACCCCTTCGGCCAGGGTGGCGGGGGAGAGGGGGCTGGTGCCGTAGTGGCGCAGCCAGCGCACGTCGCTCTCATAGAAGGGGCGCAGGTCCGGGATGCCGTGCTTGAGCATGGTGATGCGCTCGATACCCATGCCGAAGGCGAAGCCCTGGAACTCGCGCGGGTCGATGCCGCAATTGGCCAGCACGCGCGGGTGGACCATGCCGGAGCCGAGGATCTCCAGCCAGTCGCCGCCCTTGCCCAGCTCGCCGGTCTTGCGGTTCCAGCCGATATCCACCTCCATCGAGGGCTCGGTGAAGGGGAAGTAGGAGGCGCGGAAGCGCACCGGCAGGTCGCTGATGCCGAAGAAGGCGCGCAGGAAATCGACCAGGCAGCCCTTCAGGTGGCCAAGAGTGATACCGCGGTCGATCACCAGCCCCTCCACCTGGTGGAACATCGGGCTGTGCGTCGCGTCATGGTCGGCGCGCCAGGTGCGGCCGGGGACGATGACGCGGATCGGCGGCTCTTGCCCCAGCATGGTGCGGATCTGCACCGGGCTGGTGTGGGTGCGCAGCACGGGGCGGCGGCCATCCGGGCCGGCGGGGACGTAGAAGGTGTCGTGGTCCTGCCGCGCCGGGTGGTGGTCGGGGATGTTCAGCGCGCCGAAATTGTACCAGTCGCCCTCGATATCCGGCCCCTCGGCCAGGGCAAAGCCCATGGCGCCGAAGATCGCCACGATCTCCTCGATGGTGCGGGCGATGGGGTGGATGGCCCCCTGCTCGGCGCCGGCGGGCGGGAAGGGGCGGGGCGGCAGCGTCACGTCCAGCCGCTCGGCGGCGAGGCGCGCCTCCAGGGCGGCGGCGTCGAGCGCCACGCGGCGCGCCTCGATGGCGGCCTCCAGCGTGGCCTTCAGCCGGTTCACGGCGGCGCCGCGCTCCTTGCGCTGATCGGCGGGCACGGCGCCCAGCCCCTTCAGCAGCGCAGTCAGCGCGCCGCTCTTGCCCAGCGTGCCCACCCGCACCGCGTCCAGCGCGCGGAGGTCGGCGGCGGCGGCCAGCGCGGCCTCGGTCTCCGCCTGCAGGGTGGCGAGATCATCCGTCATGGTATCGTCCCGTCCGTGCCTGGCGCGTCTCGGATGCGCCGATACGAAAAGAGCCGCCGGACGCCCTGGAAGCCCAGGGCGGCGGCGGCTCGGTCATCGCAGCCCCCTCAGGAGGGGGCGGAGATCACGCCTCGGCCGAAGCCGGCAGCGCCGCCTTGGCCTTCTCGACCAGGGCGCCAAACGCGGCGGAGTCCTCGAAGGCGATGGCGGCCAGCACCTTGCGGTCCAGCTCGATGTTCGCGGCCTTCAGGCCGGCGATGAACTTCGAGTAGGTCAGGCCATGCTCGCGGGTCGCGGCATTGATGCGCTGGATCCACAGGCCGCGGAACTCGCGCTTCTTAACGCGGCGGTCGCGGTAGGCGTACTGCAGGGCCTTCTCGACGCGCTCGAGCGCGGGGCGGTAGGCCTTGGAGGAACGGCCGACATAGCCCTTGGCGAGCTTGAGGACCTTCTTGTGACGGGCGTGGGCGGCGACGCCGCGCTTAACACGAGCCATGGTTCAGATCCTCTGTCTTACCGGGCCGAACCGTACGGCATCCACTGCTTCACCGTGTCACCATCCTGCTTGTCCAGCACGTAGGTGCCGCGGTTCTGCCGCTTCATCTTGTTGGTCTTGGCGGTCAGCATGTGGCGCTTGTTGCCGGCGCCAGCCTTCACCTTGCCGGTCGCCGTCAGCGTGAACCGCTTCTTGACGCTCGACTTCGTCTTCATCTTGGGCATTTCGGTACTCCTGGTCCTGAAGCGCCCTGCCTCCGGAGAGGCGGACACGGAACCGCGGCCGGGCATGCCCTACAGGCCCGGACGCGCGGGAAGAGGCGGGGGTATAGCCATGCCCGGCCCGCGCGGCAAGGCCGGAGGCCGATTCGCATGCCGCGCCGCGGCGGGTCCCGTTCCGGCCCTGGGCAGCGCGGCGCGCCTGGCGCAGCATGGCCGCCAGAGATCCGGTGCGGGAGGAAGGGCGATGACGGAATGCCGGCTGGTGCTGGCGCGGGCGGCCGTGGATGCGGCGTCGCGGATCGGCGCGGCGCGCGCGGCGCATCTGGCGCTGATCGGGCCGATGGCGGCGGCGGGGGAGCTGCTCGCCGGGGTGCCGCTGCAGGATGCGGCGGGGCAATACCAGGGCTCGCTGATGCTGCTGCGGCCCGAGGCGCTGGAGCGCTACCTGGAGGCCGAGCCCTTCCGGCAGGAAGGGGTCTGGCAGAGCCATGCGGTGCATGTGTTCCGCCTCGCCCCGCTGCCCTGGCGCCCCCTGCCGGCGGAGCCGGCGCCGGAGCAGCTCACCCACACCATCGCCATCGCCTGGGATGGGCGGGACGAGGCGGCACCGGCGCGGCGCCTGGCGGCGCGCGAGGCGCATTTCGCCCGGGTGGAGCCGGCGGCGCGGGCGGGGCTGCTGGCGCTGGGCGGCGCCATCCTGGACGCGCCGGGCGGGCGGATGGTGGGCTCGGTGGCCATCACCGCGCACCCTTCCGTGGCGGCGGCCCAGGGCTGGTGGGCGGAGGACCCCTATCTGCGCCAGGATGTCTGGCGGGAGGTCTCCTGGCACGCCACGCGCTTCGCGCCGCTGCCCTACCGGCCGCTGCCGGGTGCGGGCTGAGCGGCCTCACCGCCGACCGAACAGCTTCTCGAACTCCGCCTTGCCGAAGCGCAGCCAGGTGGGGCGGCCATGGCTGCAGGTGGAGGCGCGCGGCGTGGCCTCCATCTGCCGCAGCAGGGCGTCCATCTCGGCCGGGTTCAGCCGCCGCCCGGCGCGGATCGAGCCATGGCAGGCCAGCCGCGCGATGGCGGCATCCAGCCGCCGCTCCAGCGCCGTGCTCTCCTCCCACTCGGCCAGCTCGGCGCAGAGGTCGCGCAGCAGGGGCGCGGGGTCGGGGTTGCCGAGCAGGGCAGGCAGGGCGCGCACCAGCACCGCGCCGGGGCCGAAGCCCTCCAGCTCCAGCCCGAGCCGCTCCAGGGCGGGGACGGCCTCCAGCAGGCGGCCGCATTCCAGCGGCGCCAGCTCCACCACGGCGGGCAGCAGCAGGGGCTGGCTGCGCACCTGCCCCTCCAGCAGCTGCGCCTTGAAGGCCTCGTGCGTCAGCCGCTCATGCGCCGCGTGCTGGTCCACCAGGATCAGCGCCCCATCCGGCGCCTCGGCCAGGACGTAGGTCTCCATCAGCTGCGCCACGGGGCGGCCGAGCGGGCCTTCCGCCGCCGCTGGCGGAAGGGGGGCGGGCGCGGCGCCGGCAACAGGGGCGGGGAAGGCGGGGCGCGGCGCGGGCAGGCGCAGCCCGGGCTGCCAGGAGAAGCCGTGCGCGCGCGGCCCGGCGAAGCCCGGCTCCGCCTCGGCGAAGCCGGGCTGAAAGGGCTCCGGCCGCCCGCCGGCGGAAGGCCAGGGCGCGGCGGGCGGAGGGGCGCCGCCTTCCGCCCCTTCCTCCTCCACCACGGCGCCCGTGGTCCCGGCGCCCACCGCCAGCGCTCGGCGCAGCGCCGAGATCAGCGCGCCGCGCACCGCGCCGGCCTCGCGGAAGCGCAGCTCGGTCTTCATCGGGTGGACGTTCACATCCACCATCTCGGGGGGGAGGTCGATGAACAGCGCCGCCACCGGGTGCCGCCCGCTGGCGATGAGGTCGCGGTAGGCCACGCGCAGCGCGGCGCGCAGCAGCGGGTCCCGCACGGGGCGGCGGTTGACGACGAGGTGCTGCTCGGCCGCGGTGGGGCGGGTCAGGCCGGGCAGGGCGGCCATGCCGTCGAGCGTCAGCGCCTCCCAGGAGGCGCCGCCCACCGGCACGGCGGCGGCGGCGAAATCCGGCCCCAGCACGGCGGCGAGGCGCCCGGCGCGGTCGGCCGGCGCCAGGTTCAGCACGGCGCGCCCCTCCAGCTCCACGCGGAAGGCCACCTCCGGCCAGGCCAGCGCCAGGCGGCGTACCGCCTCCACCGCGTGCCCCGCCTCGGTGCCGGGGGTCTTGAGGAACTTGCGGCGGGCGGGGGTGGCGTAGAACAGGTCCCGCACCTCGACGCGCGTGCCCGGGGCGCCGGCGGCGGGCCGCACCTCGCCCTTGGCGCCCCCTTCGACGGTGATCTGGTGCGCCTCGCCCCCCTGCGGGCGGCTGGTGATGCAGAGCCGCGCCACGGCGCCGATCGAGGGTAGCGCCTCGCCGCGGAAGCCCAGCGTGGCGATGCGGAACAGCGCCGCCTCCTCCGGCAGCTTGGAGGTGGCGTGCCGCTCGACGCAGAGGGCGAGATCGGCCGGCGACATGCCGGCGCCGTCATCCTCCACCAGGATGCGCCCGGTGCCGCCTCCCTCCAGCGCCACATGGATGCGGCGGGCGCCGGCGTCGAGCGCGTTCTCCACCAGCTCCTTCACGGCGGCGGCGGGGCGCTCGACCACTTCGCCGGCGGCGATGCGGTCGGCCGTGGTGGCGGAGAGAAGGCGGATGCGGTCCATGCCCGGGCTTATAGCGCAGCCCGGCGGGCGGCGCCGCAGCCGCGCCCGGAAACGCTGCCGGAAAAGAGCCGCCGGATTGCCGGCCGGGGAAGGGCGTTCCCCCGGCGCCGCCTCAGTTCGGGTTGCCCTGCATGTCGCGGATGCGCGCGATCAGCCCCGCCGTGGAGGGGTCGTGCTCGCCCACGCGGCCCGCCGGCTCCAGCTCCGGCAGGATCGACTTGGCGAGCTGCTTGCCCAGCTCCACCCCCCACTGGTCGAAGGCGTCGATGTCCCACAGCGCGCCGAGGCAGAACACCTTGTGCTCGTAGAGCGCCACGAGCTGGCCCAGCGTGTAGGCGTCCAGCCGGTCCAGCAGCAGGGTGGTGCTCGGCCGGTCGCCGGGGAAGAGGCGGTGCGGCAGCAGCCGGGCGATCTCCTCGGCCGGGGTGCCGGCCTTCCGCATCTCGGCGGTCACCTCCGCCTCGGTGCGGCCGCGCAGCAGGGCCTCGGCCTGGGCCAGGCCGTTGGCCAGCAGCAGGCGGTGGTTGTCGGCATAGGGGTGGTTCGGGTTGGCCACCAGCACGAAATCGGCCGGCACGGGGGTGGTGCCCTGGTGCAGCAGCTGCATGAAGGAGTGCTGCGCGTTGGTGCCCGGCTCGCCGAAGATCACCGGGCCGGTGTCGTGCCGCACCGGCTCGCCGGCCAGGGTGACACGCTTGCCCAGGCTCTCCATCTCCAGCTGCTGCAGATGCGCCGGGAAGCGGGAGAGGCGGTGGTCGTAGGGCAGGATGGCATGCGCCTTCAGCCCCAGCCCGTTGACGTGCCAGGCGGTGATGAGCGCCAGCAGCAGCGGCAGGTTCTGCTCGGGCGGCGCGGTGAGGAAGTGCTCGTCCATCGAGCGGGCGCCGGCCAGCAGCTGCGAGAACTCGTCCCAGCCGCAGCCCAGCGCGATGGAAAGGCCGATCGCCGACCACAGGGAGAAGCGCCCGCCGACCCAGTCGTGGAAGCCGAACACCCGGTCCGGCATGATGCCGAAGGCCGAGGTGGCCTCGTGGTTGGTGGAGAGGGCGGCCATGTGCCGGCGCGCGCCGGCCTCGCCCAGGTTGCGCTCCAGCCAGCCGCGCACCACCCGGGCATTGGCCATGGTCTCGGCGGTGGTGAAGGTCTTGCTGGCCACCAGCATCAGGGTGCGGTGCGGGTTCAGCCGGGGGCGGATGGCCTCCCAGTTGTGCGCGTCGGCATTGGCCAGGTAGAGCGGCCGCATCGGCGAGCGGACCGTCCAGAGCGCCCGGCTGGCCATGAAGGGGCCGAGGTCGGAGCCGCCGATGCCGATGTTGATGACATCGGTGAAGGTCTCGCCGGTGGCGCCGCGAATGTCGCCGGTGTGGATGGCGCGGGTGAACTGCCGCATCCGCTCCAGCGTCTCCTCCACCGAGGCGCTGGCATCCTCGTAGCCGCCCTCGGGCAGGGCGGCGCGGAAGCCGGCGCTGCGCGGCGCCCGCAGCGCCATGTGCAGCACGGCGCGCTGCTCGGTCTGGTTGACGATCTGGCCGGCCGCCATGGCGTCGCGCCGCGCCGTCACCTGGGAGGCCTGCGCCAGCTCCAGCAGCGCCGCCAGCACCTCGGAATCGATCGAGGTCTTGGACATGTCGAGCAGGATGCCGCAGGCCTTGCGGTGGAAGCGCTGGAAGCGCTCCGGGTCGGCGTCGAACAGGGTCCGGATCGATCCGGCGCCGGGCCGCTGGGCCAGCGAATGGATCCGGGCCCAGGCGGTCTCGCGCGCGGAAAGCGTCATGCAGTCGGTCCCCAGTTCACTCCGTGAACGCAGGCTAGAGTGTCACCCGGGGGTGTCAAAGCCCCTTGCCGGACACCTACGCTACAGCCCCTCTGGCTGGCCTGCCACCGTCACGGAAAGCTGACCGGGAACGAGCAGGCGGGCCGCGAGTTTCGTCGCCTGATCGCGGCTGATGGCGGCCAGGCGGGCGGGGCGGCGCTCCAGCCAGTCCAGCGGGCGGCCGTTGCGGCGCATCGCCAGCAGGGTGGCGGCGATTCGGCGGCTGTCGGTGAACTGGAGCGGCTGGCTGCCGGTCATGTAGGCCACCGCCTCCTCCATCTCCTCCGCCGTCGGGCCCTGCTCGGCCATGCGCTTCCACTCGGCGCGCAGCACGCCGAGCAGCTCGGCCACCCGCGCATTGACCGTGGCGCAGGAGCCGGCCAGCACGCTCTGGCCGAACAGCACGTCGAGCCCGGCGCCGATGCCGTAGGTCAGGCCCCGCTCCTCGCGGATGCTGCGGGTGAGGCGGGCGGTGAAGCCGCCGCCGGCCAGGATGCGCAGCACCACCTGCGCCGCCTCCCAGTCCGGGTCGTCCACCGGGAGGCCGGGCTGGCCGAACAGCACGAAGGATTGCGGCGAGGCCACCGGCACCACCTGGGTGCCGAACTGGCGGAAATCCGGCAGCGGCGGCGGCGCGGGCGGCGCGCCTTCCGGCAGGGCGCCCAGCAGCTCGGGCAGCAGCGCGGCCAGCTCCGCCGCGGTGATGGCGCCGGAGGCAGCCACCAGCAGCCCCTCCCGGCCCTGGGGGCCACGGCGCAGATGGCGGCCCAGCGCGGCGCGGAGCTGCTCCACCGTCAGCGCGGCCAGGCTTTCCTCCGTGCCGCCGGAGGGGCGGCCGGCGGGATGGTCGGGGTAGCCGGCGGCCCAGAAGGCGCGGGCGCCACGGCCGCGCGGCCCTTCCAGCGACTGCCGGGCGCGGGCGATGGCGCGGGCGCGCAGCCGCGCCACGTCCGGCTCGGCCAGGGTGGGCGCCGTCATCGCCAGCCGGGCGAGGCGCACCGCCTGCGGCAGGGCGGGGGCGAGGGCGCGCAGGCTGCCGTCGAAGCTGTCGCGCGAGGCGCTGAAGTCGAGGCCGATGCCCTCGTCGCGCAGCGCATCGGCGAAGGCCAGGGCGGAGAGGTCGCCGGCGCCCTCGGTCATCAGCGCGGCGGCGAGCGCCGAGGCGCCCTCCTGCCCCTTGGGGTCGAGCGAGGCGCCGCCGGGCCAGGACCAGGCGAGGCTGACCACCGGCACCGAATGGTCCTCGGCCAGCCAGGCGGTGAAGCCACCGCCCTCCACCACCTGGATGGGCAGCGAGAAGCCGGGGGCGTTCGGGTCGGCGCTCATGCCGCGCCCTCCGGCAGCAGCCAGCCGCTCATCGAGGGGCGGGCCAGCACGGCGCGGGCCGCCGCCTCCACCTGGGCGCGCGTCACGGCGCGGATGCGGGCGGGCCAGTACTCGATGGCCTCCAGCGGCAGGCCGGTGGCGAGCGCGCCGCCCAGGATGCGCGGCGCGGTGCCCAGACTGTCCAGCGCCAGCAGCGTGCCGGCGGTGAGCTGGCGGATGGAGCGGGCCACCTCCGCCTCGGTCACGCCCTTCTCCAGCAGCGTGCCGATGCAGGCGCCGACCGCCTCCTCCAGCTTCGCCGTGGTGGTCTCGCGGCGGGGGGTGACGAACAGCTCCAGATTGCCCACGCCGATGGCATCCCCGTCGTAGCCGCAGCCGGCGGAGACGGCGAGGCCGCTCTGCACCAGCGCCTCGTGCAGGCGGGAGCCCTGGCCGCCGCCCAGCAGGTGGGAGAGCACCTCCAGCGGGTAGGCGTGCTCGCTCGGCGTGGCGCCGGTCAGGGTGGGGGCCACCCAGCCGCGCAGGAAGGCGGCCTCCTGCACCGTGGGGTCGCGGCGCATCAGCCGCTCCTCGCGCGGGGCGTCGGGGGCGGGGGCGCGGTTGCGGCGGCCCTTGTCGTAGGGGGCGGGGCGGCCCTGGATGCCGCCGTAATCGGCCACCGCCAGCTTCTCCAGCGCCTCGCGGCCGATGGCGCCGGTCACCACCAGCGTGGCGTTGGCGGGGGTGTAGTAGGTGCGGAAGAATTCCAGCATGTCGCCGCGCGAGAGGCTGGCGATGTCCTCGGGCCAGCCGATCAGCGGCCGGCCGCGCCAGTGCTGGCGGCCCCAGAAGGCGGCATCCCAGTCCTCGCGGAAGCGGCCGCGCGCGGTGCTCTCCACGCGCTGGCGCCGTTCCTCCTGCACCACCTGCCGCTCGGCCTCGATCTCGTCGGCCGGGAACAGGGCGCTGGCCATGCGGTCCGCCTCCATGCCCGCCACCAGGGCGAGGCGGGTGGCCTCCACATGCTGGTGATAGGCGGTGACGTCGCGCGAGGTGAAGGCGTTGTCCTGCCCGCCCTCCCGCGCCACGCGGCGGGAGAAGGCGCCGGAAGGCACATTCGGGCTGCCCTTGAACATCATGTGCTCAAGGAAATGGGCGAGGCCGGACTTGCCGGCCGGGTCCTCGCCGGCGCCGACGCTGTAGAACACGTAGTGCGCCACCACCGGCGCGCGCCGGTTCTCGGCATGCACCACGGTCAGCCCGTTCGGCAGCGTCCAGAGACTGGCGCCGAACAGCGGCTTCTCCGCCGGCAGGGCGGCGGGCGCGGCAGGGGGTGGGGAAGCCGGCTGCGCCTGGCTCCGCGCGGGCGGCAGCACGGCGAGGGCGGGGAGGGCGGCAGCGGCCGTGATGGCCGCGCGACGGGAGAGGGCGCACATCGCCGCCTCACATGGGGCGTCCCCCGCCATGCCGCCAGGGCCGGCGGGCGACGGCCCGCCGCTCTCCGGCAGATCCGGCGCCGGGCCGTTCAGAACAGCCTCTCGAACAGGCCCTCGCGGCGCCGCTGGATCACCGGGGTCTCGCCATCCACCGGCTCGCGGCCGAGGGCGGAATTCTCGCGCAGGCGCTGCGACTCGCGCTGCGGGTCCACCGCCACGCCGGGCGCCGGGGCGTCGCGCCAGAACATCAGCCGGTCCACCACGCTGCGGTCGGGCTGGTCGAGGCGGGTGCTCTCCTCGTCCACCTGGCCGCGGATGCCGGTGGGGACGCGCGGCCCGGCCTCGGCCAGCAGCGCCATCTCGCCCGAGGAGGGGGCGCTGGAGGCGCCGACGCCGAAGGCGGCGCCTGGCGCCACCGTGGCCTCGCCGGCGGCGCGGCCGCGCAGCTCCTGCGGGCGGGGGGTGCCGGGCCGCGGCGGCGGCAGGTCCCCCAGCGTCGGCGGCAGGGAGAGCGGGGCGCGGGTGACCACGCTGAACTCGTCCGGCGCGTCGCGCGTGAAGCCGAGGGTGCGGGCCGTGTCCGAGCCGCAGCCGGAGAGCAGCAGACCGCAGGCGAGCGGCAGGAGGGCGGCGCGGGCCCCGGGAAGAGCCGGGATGCGGAAGGGGAGCAGCCTCATGGCGTTTCCTTAGCCGTCTGTCGGGGGCGGAACAAGGCGTCGGCGATCAGCGCCACCACGCCGAGCACAATGGCGGCATCGGCGAGGTTGAACACGTACCAGTGGAAGGAGCCCACCCAGAAATCGGCGAAATCCACCACCGCGCCGAAGCGCAGCCGGTCGATGACGTTGCCGATGGCGCCGCCGACGATGCCGCCGAGCGCCACGGCGGTGAGGCGGTTCTCGGCCCGGGCCAGCCAGCGCAGCAGGAAGGCGACGACGGCCAGCGCCAGCAGGGCGAGGCCGGCGCGGTGCCAGACCGTGTCCCCCGCCAGCAGGCCGAAGGTGACGCCGCGGTTCCAGACCATGGTGAAGTCGAAGCCGAAGCTGCCGAAATCGAGCAGCTTCACCTGGAAGCGCTCCGGCAGGCGCAGCACCTCCAGGACCCACCACTTGCTGGCCTGGTCGGCCACCAGCAGCCCGGCGGCGATCGGCAGCCCCAGCTTCAGGCTCATGCGCCCAGGCTCACGCCGCTCGGGCTCATGCCATTCGGGCTCATGCGGCGGCGCTCTCCACCACCGCCTCGCAGCGGCGGCAGAGGGTGGGGTGGGCGGCTGAGGCGCCGACCTCGGGCAGAACGCGCCAGCAGCGCTCGCATTTCTGGCCGGGCGCGAGGTCGGTGGCGACCTCGGGCTGCGCCTCGCCGGGCGGCTCGATGGCCACCTCGGAGACGATCAGCACCTCTTCCCACAGTTCCGGCGGCAGCAGCCGGGCGGCCTCGCCTGCCGCGCCGAAGCGCACCCGCGCCTGCAGCGAGGAGCCGATGCGGCCCTCCTTGCGGTCCAGCTCCAGCAGCTGGGTGGCGCCGCGGCGCGCTTCCCGCACCTGTTCCCATTTGGCGGCCAGCGCCTCGTCCCGCCACTCCGCCGGCACGGCGAAGAAATCCTCGAGGTGGACGGAGCCATCCTCGGAGGGGAAGCGGGCCAGCCAGGCCTCCTCCGCCGTGAAGGGCATGACGGGGGCGAGCCAGGTGGTCAGGCAGCGGTGCAGCGCGTCCAGCACGGTACGGGCGGCGCGGCGGCGCGGGCTGTCCGCCGCGTCGCAGTAGAGGCTGTCCTTGCGGATGTCGAAGTAGAAGGCGGAGAGGTCCGTGGCGCAGAAGGCGTGGATCTCGGGGTAGACGCCGTTCCAGTCGTAATCCCGCACCGCCTTGCGCAGCCGGCCGTCCAGCTCGGTCAGGCGGTGCAGCACCCAGCGCTCCAGCTCGGGCAGCTCGGCATGGGGGAGCTTCTCGCCCTCCTCGAAGCCGTCGAGGTTGCCGAGCAGCCAGCGCAGCGTGTTGCGGATGCGGCGGTACAGCTCCGCCTGCTGCGCCAGGATGTTCTTGCCGATGCGCAGGTCGTCCGCCGTGTCCGAGTTCATCACCCAGAGGCGGAGGATGTCGGCGCCGTACTGCTTCGTCACCTCCTGCGGCGCGGTGACGTTGCCGAGCGACTTCGACATCTTCCGGCCGGTCTCGTCCAGGACGAAGCCGTGCGTCAGGATCGCCTTGAACGGGGCGTGGCCGTTGGCGCCGACGCTCTCCAGCAGGGAGGAGTGGAACCAGCCGCGATGCTGGTCCGAGCCCTCCAGGTAGAGGTCGGCCGGCACCGGCAGGCCGCGGTCGCGCAGCACGAAGGCGTGGGTCGAGCCGGATTCGAACCAGACATCGACGATGTCCATCACCTGCTCATAGGCGTCCGGGTCACGGTCCGGGCCGAGGAAGCGGGCGGCGGCGCCGGGCCTGTACCAGGCATCCGCGCCTTCCTCGGCGAAGGCGGCGCAGACGCGGTCCAGCACCGCCTGGTCGCGCAGCACCTCGCCGGTGCGCTTCTCGACGAAGACGGCGATGGGCACGCCCCAGGCGCGCTGGCGGCTGATGCACCAGTCCGGCCGCGCCGCCACCATCGAGCCGATGCGGTTGCGGCCCATGTCCGGCACGAAATGCGTCTCGGCGATGGCCTGGAGCGACTTGGCGCGGATCTGGTTGGCATCGTCCATGGCGATGAACCATTGCGGCGTCGCGCGGAAGATCACCGGCTTCTTCGAGCGCCAGCTATGCGGGTAGCTGTGGGTGATGAAGCCCTTTCCGGCGAGGTGGCCGGTGGCCTCCAGCGCCGCCCACACCGCGTCATGCGCCTTGAACACGTGCAGCCCCGCGAAGCCCGGCGCCTGCACCGTGTAGGTGCCGTCATCCCCCACGCATTCCGGCACGGCGATGCCATGGGCGCGGGTCAGGTGGAAATCGTCCTCGCCATGGGCGGGGGCCATGTGGACAAGGCCGGTGCCCGCCTCGGTGGTGACGAACTCGCCCTCCAGCAGCGGCACCTCGAACTGGTAGCCGCCCTGGTTTCCTTCCCAGCTCCGCAGCGGGTGGGCCGCGATGGCGCCGGCCAGCTCCGTGCCCTTGAACACGCGCGTCACGCTGAAGGCGGCCAGCCCCACCTCCTTGGCGAAGGCGCCGATCAGCGCCTCGGCCACGATGAAGCGCTGGCCGGGGCGGACCAGGGTGGTGCCCTCCGCCACGCCATCCACCGTCAGCAGCGCGTAGTCGATCTCCCCGCCATAGGCGAGCGCGCGGTTCGCCGGGATGGTCCAGGGGGTGGTGGTCCAGATGACGGCCTCGGCGCCCACCAGGTCCGGGGCGGCCGCCGTCACGATGGGGAAGCCGGTGTAGAGGATGGCCGACTTGTGGTCGTGGTACTCGACCTCAGCCTCGGCCAGGGCGGTCTTTTCCACCGGGCTCCACATCACCGGGCGCAGGCCGCGGTAGAGGGAGCCGTTCATCAGGAACTTGCCGATCTCGCCGGCGATGGCGGCTTCCGAGGGGAAGTCCATGGTGGCGTAGCGCCCGGCCCAGTCGCCGGCGACGCCGAGGCGCTTGAACTCCTCGCGCTGCACGTCCAGCCAGTGGGCGGCGTAGGCGCGGCATTCGGCGCGGAACTCCAGCACCGGCACGGCGTCCTTGTCCCGCCCGCCCTGGTACTTGCCCTTGGGGTTGCGGTACTCCTCCTCGACCTTCCACTCGATCGGCAGGCCGTGGCAGTCCCAGCCGGGGATGTACTCGGCGTCCTTGCCGCTCATCTGGGCGGCGCGGTTGATGACGTCCTTCAGCACCTTGTTCAGCGCGTGGCCGATATGCAGCGCGCCATTGGCGTAGGGCGGGCCGTCATGCAGCACGAATTTCTCCCGCCCCGCCGACTGGGCGCGCAGGCGGTCCCACAGCCCGATCTTCTCCCACCGCTCCAGCCAGCCGGGCTCGCGCTTCGGCAGGTCGCCGCGCATCGGGAAGGGGGTCTGCGGCAGGAACACGGTGCCGCGGTAGTCGCGGCCAGGAGCGTCGGTCATCGGGAGGTCCACATGCCGCCAGGGTGGGCGGGCTTCAGGGCATGAAGAAGGCAGCGCGCGTCGGCGAACCCGGCCCTCGCCAGGAAGCCTGGCCGAGGACCGGGCAGCTAATTCGCGCCGCCAGCAGGGGCGCCTGCGGCCGAGGCTGCGTCCGGGACATGGCGGCGTTTTGCGACCCCGCGCGGCAGGGGTCAAGGGAGACTCGGCGCCGCTTGCCGGCGGCGCCGGGCCGCGCCAGATGCGGGAGCCCCCTCCGCCGGACCCCTTTTGCCGGAGCCCGCCCATGCCCCCGCTCTTTCTCGACCTCGACGGCGTGCTGGCCGATTTCGACCGCGGCGTGCACGCCATCACCGGCCAGCGGCCCGAGGCGCTGCCCCTCAGGACCATGTGGGCCGCGCTCGCCCGCGCGCCGCGCTTCTTCGAGACGCTGGAGTTCATGCACGACGCGCAGGAGCTCTGGCGCTTCTGCGCGCCCTGCCACCCCACCATCCTCACCGGCCTGCCGCTCGGCGCCTGGGCGCCGGAGCAGAAGCGCCGCTGGGTGGCGCGGATGCTGGGGGCGCATGTGCCCGTCATCACCTGCATGAGCCGCGAGAAGCCGCGCTGGTCCGGGCCGGGGCATGTCCTGGTCGATGACCGGGCGAGCGCCGCCGAGGGGTGGGAGAAGAAGGGCGGCGTCTTCGTGCATCACCGTTCGGCGGCGGGCAGCATCGCGGCGCTGCGGGCGCTGGGCTTCGGGAAGGAATAGGGCCCTTCCCGCCGCGCCTTCAGCCCAGCAGCAGGCGGCGGGCCTCGGCGGCGTCGGCCCCGATCTGCGCCACCAGCTCCGGCAGGCCGGCGAAGCGCTTCTCGGGGCGGAGGAAGTGCAGCAGCGCCACCGAGACCTCCTGCCCGTAGAGGTCGCCCTGGTAGTCGAAGAGATGCGCCTCCACCCGGCTTTCCGTGCCGCCCACGGTGGGGCGCAGCCCGATATTGGCCACCCCCGGCACCACCTGCCCATCGGCCAGCGAGGCGCGGATGGCGTAGACGCCGCGCGCCGGCTCCAGGTGCCGCCCGAGCGGGATGTTGGCGGTGGGGAAGCCGATGGTGCGGCCGCGCTTGTCGCCATGGCTCACCGTGCCGCAGATCTCCCACGGCCGGCCGAGCTTCTGCGCGGCGCGCTCCGGGTAGCCATCCTGCAGCACGCGGCGGATGCGCGAGGAGGAGAGGGGGCCGCCCGCATCCGTCACCGGCGGCACCACGGAGAGGCCCATGCCTAGCGCCTCGGCCCGTGCGGCGAGGAAGGCCACGTCGCCGCCGCGGCGGTGGCCGAAGGCGAAATCGGCGCCGCAGGAGAGATGGCGGGCATCGAGCGCGCCGTGCAGCACCTCGGAGACGAAGGCCTCCGCCGGCATGGCGGCCAGGGCGGCGTCGAAAGGCAGGGCCAGCACGAAGTCGGCGCCCGCCGCCATCAGCGCCCGCGCCTTGGCCTCGGCCAGGGTGAGGCGGAAGGGCGGGTCGTCGGGGCGGAAATGCTCGCGCGGGTGCGGCTCGAAGGTCAGCGCCACCAGCTTCAGCCCGGGCCGCGCGGCATGGGCGGCGCGCAGCACGGCGCGGTGGCCGAGATGCACGCCGTCGAAATTGCCGAGCGCCACGGTGGCGCCGCGCGCGGCCTCGGGGATGGCTTTCCAGTCCGAGAGGATCATGGCGGGGCGGCACCCATCGCGGCGGGGCTCAGCGCTGCGTCTTCTCGGCCCATTTCTCCACCGTCACCGGCGTGAAGCGGGCCAGCGCCTCCAGCGCCGCGTCCGGGTTCTCGGCGAAGGTGACCATGGCGCGGTGCTTCTCGTGCAGGAAGCCCTCGGCCACCATGTGGTCGAACACCGACGACAGGCTCTGCCAGTAGCCGGCGGTGTCGAGGAAGACGAGGCCCTTGTCGTGGATGCCGAGCTGCGTCCAGGTGAAGGCCTCCACCGCCTCCTCCAGCGTGCCGATGCCGCCCGGCAGCACGACGAAGCCATCCGCCAGGTCGGCCATCATCGCCTTGCGCTCATGCATGGTGGAGACCACCCGCAGGTCGGTGATGGCGCCATGCCCGACCTCGCGCTTCATCAGCGTCTCGGGGATGATGCCGATGACCTCGGCGCCGCCGCGCATGGCGGCGTCGGCCACGATGCCCATCAGCCCGACATGGCCGCCGCCATAGACGAGGCCGAGGCCCTGCGCCGCGATGGCGCGCCCCATGGCGCGGGCGGCGGCGGCATAGGCCGGGTTCAGGCCGGGGTTGGAGCCGCAGAACACACAGACACGCTTCATCGGCACAGTCATTCCGGTTGGCCGCCAGGCCGGGTTCGCCCGGCCGCCGGGGAAAGAAGACCAATGCCTTAGCGGCGGGCGCCCGGATGGACAAGCCGGCCATGGGGCGCGACAACCGCCGGCCCAACCGGAAGGAGCGAACGGCCCCATGCCTGTCACCGAACTCGGCACCAGCGAACGCCTGCTGGAGGAACTCCGCGGCTGGGTGGAGCACGAGACCCCCACCACCGACCCCTCCGCCATCAACGGGCTGATGGACAAGGCCGAGGCCGAGCTGCGCGCGGTGGGCGCGGTGGTCGAGCGCATCCCCGGCACGCGCGGCTTCGGCGACCACCTGGTGGCGCGCACCCCCGGCGCCGGAAAGCCCGTTCTGGTGGCCGGCCACCTGGACACGGTGTGGGACCACGGCACGCTGGCCAACACCATCCCCTTCCGCGTGGAAGGGGAGAAGGCCTATGGCCCCGGCATCTACGACATGAAGGCCGGCAGCTTCTTCGCCTTCCACTCGGTGCGGGAGATCCTGCGGCAGAAGGTGGCGACGAAGAGCCCCATCACCCTGCTGCTGACCTCGGACGAGGAGGTGGGCAGCGGCACCAGCCGGGCGCTGATCGAGCGCGAGGCGGCGGGCGCCTGCGCCGTGCTGATCCCGGAGCCGGCGGGCGGGGCGGACAAGTGCTGTGTCACCGCGCGCAAGGGGGTGGGGCGCTTCACCATCCGCGTGCAGGGGCAGAGCGCCCATGCCGGCGGCAACTGGCAGGACGGCGCCAGCGCCGTCGTCACCCTGGCGCGGCTGATCGGGCGGATCCATGCGCTGGTGGACCTGCCCGGCGGCACCACCACCAACTGCGCGCCCATTTGGGGTGGCACCCGGCCCAACGTGATCCCGAACGAGGCGGGGTGCGAGGTGGATTTCCGCGTCGCCACGCTGGAGGACGGGGCGCGCATCGAGGCCGCCATCAAGGCCATGGCCGGCGCGCAGCCCGAGGGCACCACGGTGGCCGTGGAGGGCGGCCTCAACCGCCCGCCGATGGAGGAGGGGCCGGGCAACCTGGCGCTCTACGCCCGCGCTCGGGAGATCGCCGCCCGGCTCGGCTACGACCTGCCGAAGCAGCACCGTGGCGGCGGCTCGGACGGCAACTTCACCGCCGCCATGGGCGTGCCCACGCTGGACGGCCTCGGCTGCTCCGGCGCCGGCGCCCATGCGGAGTTCGAGCACATCCTGTGGCGCGAGCTGGCGCCGCGCTGCGGCACGCTGTGCGAGCTGCTGGAGACGCTGGAGTAAGAGAAGAACCTTCTTTTTCTGAAGAAAAAGAAGCAAAAAGACTTTGTCAGTTTGGCGTCCCGCCTCGCCATCAGCGTGACGCCAACTGACAGAAGTTTTTTGGTTCTTTTTTCCAAAAAAGAACGGCTTTCTTAGAACTCCAGGCAGATCTTCCCGAAATGCGCCCCCGCCTCCTGGTGGCGGAAGGCGTCCGAGATTTCCTCCAGCGTGAAGCTTCGGTCGATCACCGGCCTCACCGCGGTGGCCTCCAGCGCCCGCACCAGTTGCTGCTGCTGCCGCCGGCTGCCGACGATGAGGCCCTGCAGCCGCGCCTGCTTCGCCATCAGCGCCGCGGTCGGCACCTCCCCGCCGCGCCCGGTGAGCACGCCGATCAGCGAGATGTGGCCGCCGACGCGCACCGCCTGGATGGATTGCGCCAGGGTGCCCGGCCCGCCCACCTCCACCACGTGATCGACGCCGCGCCCGCCCGTCCAGTCCCGGGCCCGGCGGCCCCAATCCTCGTGCTCGCGGTAGTTGAGGGTGTGCGCGGCGCCAAGGGCGCGGGCGCGCTCCAGCTTCTCGTCCGAGGAGGAGGTGACGATCACCTGCGCCCCCATCATGCGGGCGAATTGCAGCGCGAAGATCGAGACGCCGCCGGTGCCCAGCACCAGCACCACCTCGCCCGCCTTCAGCGCGCCATCGCCCACCAGGGCGCGCCAGGCGGTGAGGCCGGCGGTGGTCAGCGTCGCCGCCTCGGCATGGCTCCAGCCGCGTGGCGCGCGGGTGAACCAGGTGGCGGGGCGAACCACCGCCTGCCGCGCATAGCCGTCCACCCCGTCGCCGGGCACGGTGGAGAAGTCACCGAGCGTCGCCGCGCCGTCCATCCAGGTGGGGAAGAACACCGAGACCACATGGTCCCCCGGCGCGAACTCCGCCACGCCGGCACCCACCGCCTCCACCACGCCGGCGCCGTCCGACATGGGGATGCGGCCATTCGCCGTCGGCATCCGCCCGGCCACCACGCCGTAATCGTGGTAGTTCAGCGAGCTGGCGTGGAGGCGGACACGGATCTCGCCGGGGCCGGGAGCGCCGGGGTCGTCCATCTCCGCCCGCTCCAGCCGGTCCAGCCCGCCGGGGGCGTGCAGCACAATGCCTTTCATCGAAGGCTCCTCTTCACTTGTCCGGTGTGACGGGGAGGAAATGGGCCGCCGGCGGCATCGTTGCAGGGTGGTGCGCGGGGTGCCCTAATCAGGCCCTCCACCTGCAGGGAACATCCTCATGGCCGAGGCCAGCCATCTTACCCCCATCCTGGCGCCCATGGTGTTCCTGGGCGCGGCGGTCATCGCCGTGCCGCTGGCCAAGCGGGCGGGTCTCGGCTCGGTGCTGGGCTACATCGCGGCGGGCATCGTCATCGGGCCCTGGGGGCTCGGGCTGTTCGGCGAGCCGGAGCGGGTGGCCGGCATCGCCGAGTTCGGCATCGTGCTGCTGCTGTTCATCATCGGGCTGGAGCTGAACATCGGCCGGCTCTGGGCGCTGCGGCGGGACATCCTCGGCCTCGGCACGGCGCAGGTGCTGCTCTGCGCCGCGCTGCTGGCGCCGCTGCCCTGGCTGCTCGGGCATGGCTGGGCGGCCGCGGTGGTGGCCGGGCTGGGGCTGGCGCTCTCCTCCACCGCCCTGGTGATGCAGCTGCTGGAGGAGAAGGGCGAGCTGGAAGCGCCGCATGGCCGCACCGCCTTCGCCGTGCTGCTGCTGCAGGACCTCGCCATCGTGCCGCTGCTGGCGCTGGTGGCCTTCCTCTCGCCGCACCCGGCGGTGGCGGAGCATCCGGCCTGGGTGGGGGTGGCGCTGGGCTTAGGCGCGGTGGCGGCGGTGGTGCTGGCGGGGCGCTACCTGCTCAACCCGCTCTTCGGCCTGCTGGCCCGCTCCGGCGCGCGCGAGATCATGACCGCCGCCGCCCTGCTGGTGGTGCTGGGCGCCGCCGGGCTGATGGCGCTGGCCGGCCTCTCCATGGCGCTCGGCGCCTTCCTGGCCGGCGTGCTGCTGGCCGAATCCAACTACCGGCACGAGCTCGAGGCGGATATCGAGCCGTTCCGCGGCCTGCTGCTCGGCCTGTTCTTCCTCTCGGTGGGGATGAGCGTCGATCTCGGCGTGGTCTGGGCGCAGGCGCCGCTGCTGCTGGCCGGCGTGCTGCTGCTGGTGGCGCTGAAGGCGCTGGCCACCTATGGCGCGGCGCGTGCCTTCGGCCACCCGCCGGCCACCGCGCTGCGCGTCGGGCTGGTGCTGGCGCAGGGCGGCGAGTTCGGCTTCGTGCTCTATTCGGCGGCCGCGGCGGCGGGCGTGATGGCGCCCTCGCTCGCCAGCCTGCTGGTGGCGCTCGTCACCCTCTCCATGGCCACCACCCCGCCGCTGCTGCGGCTGGCGCCGCGCCTGCTGGCGCTGTGCCGCCGCCCGATGCCGGAGGAGGACTACTCCGACGCGCGCGGCAGCGTGCTGGTGGTGGGCTTCGGCCGCTTCGGCCAGCTTGTCTCGCAGGTGCTGCTGCGCCAGGGCCTCTCGCTCACCCTGCTCGACAACGACACCCACCGCATCCAGGAGGCGGGCCGCTTCGGTGCCCGCGTGCACTACGGCGACGGCACGCGGCTCGACGTGCTGCGCGCCGCCGGCGCCGGGCGGGCGCGGATGATCGTGGTCTGCACCGACCGGCCGGAGGTGACCGACCGCGTGGTGGCCGTGGTGCAGGAGGCCTTCCCCGAGACGCCCTGCCTGGTGCGTGCCTATGACCGGGTGCACGCCCTGGCGCTGATGGCGCGCGGCATCGAGGCCCCGGTGCGCGAGACGGTGGAATCGGCGCTGCTGCTGGGGCGGGAGGCGCTGCTGGCGCTCGGCCTGCCGCGCGAGGAGGCGCAGACAGCGGAGCACGCGGTGCGGCTGCGCGACCGCGAGCGGCTGGCGGCTCAGGCGATGGGCGGCCCGTTCATCGGGCCGGAGCCGCTGACGCCGCCGCGGCCGCAGCACGCCCCCGGGCAACCGGCCCCCGAGGCCGTGCCGGGGGAGTGAGGCGCCCGCGCGGCCCCGGCAGGCCTGCCGCCGGAGGGCGGCCTCAGCTGTCGAGGAGGGTGGTGAAGCCGCCATAGATCATGCGCTTGCCGTCGAAGGGCATGGGCGTCTCGCCGCTCATCATGGCCTTCATGCGCGGGTCGGACATGACGCGCGCATGCACCGTGTCGCGCACCGCCTTGCTCGGGAACTCCATCCAGCTGAAGACAACGGTCTCGCCCGCCTCCGCCTTCACCGCGCCGCGGAAGTCGGTGACCTTGCCATCCGGCACGTCGTCGCCCCAGCATTCCACCACGCGGGTGGCGCCGAACTCGCGGAACAGCGCCGCCGCCTCGGCGGCGTGGCGGCGATAGACCTCCCTGTTGCCGGCCGGCACGGCCAGGACGAAACCTTCCACATACTGCATGCCTGCTTTCCTTCCCTGCTCTCCGGGCGTTGCGCCCTTGATTTTTACGTTGATATCAACATAAACACCGCATGTCAAAACATGTGCCCTACGCAACGACGCTGGAGGTGCGGGATGCCTGCCTCTGCCTGCATACGCAGCGCGCGGCGCGCGCCCTGGCCCGCCGCTTCGACGAGGCGCTGCGCCCGCTGGGGCTGACCAGCGGCCAGTTCTCCCTGCTGATGGCGCTGAACCGGCCGGAGCCGCCGCCCCTCGGCCCGGTGGCGGCGCTGCTGGCCATGGACCGCACCACCCTGACCGCAGCACTGAAGCCGCTGGAGCGGAACGGGCTGGTGGCCATCGGCACCGACCCGCAGGACCGCCGCAGCCGCCGCCTCTCGCTGACGGAGCAGGGGCAGGCGGTGCTGGCCCGCGCCGTGCCGGCCTGGCGCGCGCTGCATGGGGTGGTGGAGGCGGAGCTGGCCGCCGCGCCGGCGCCGGTGCCGCCCGATGCGCTGCGCGCGGCGCTGCGCGCGCTGTCCTGAGGCCCCAGCCGCCCGTCAGCCGCCCGTCAGCCGCCCATCAGCCGGTGGAACACCGGCACCGCCGCCGCCAGCCGCGCCAGGTGGGCGCGCTCGCGCGGGGAGTGGGCGGTGTCCATCACATCCGGGCCCAGGATCACGCAGGGGGCGATCTCCTGCAGCTCGCTGGCATCGGTGCCGAAGGGGCGGGTCTCGGCGGCGTGGCCGGTGGCGGCCTCGGCGGCGCGGATGAAGGGGTGGTCGGCAGGCGTCTCGGGCGGGCGGCCCTGGCGGATGACGTCGAGCGTCACGCCGGCCCGCGCGGCGGCCGCCTCCACCGCCGCCACGATGGGGCTGGGGTCGATGCTGCGGCTGTAGCGGAACTTGATGCGCGCGGTGGCCTTCGGCACCGTCACGTTCATCGCCGCGCCGTGGTTGTCGAGCACCAGGTTGAAGTCGCTGAAGGGGGGCGCGTAGGCGGCGTCGTGCAGGCTGGCGTCCGCGCGCAGCCGCTCGGCCAGCGCCTGCATCTCCACCAGGAAGGGGATCAGCGCCCAGTTGGCGTTGCGGCCCACGCCGAGCGAGGAATGCGCCTGCACCCCCTCCGCCACTGCGATGAAGTCGATGTTGCTGCGGTGGCCGCGCACCGGCAGCATCCCCGTGGGCTCGGCCACCACGATGCCGCGTGGCGCCGCCTGGCGGGCGAGCGCGGAATGGTCGGCGATGCGGCGCGCGCCCATCTTGGTGGTCTCCTCGTCGGTGGTGATGAGGAGGGTGGCGGGCAGGTGCGCCGGCAGGGTGCGGGCGGCCACGATGCAGGCGGCGAGCGGCCCCTTCATGTCGGCCGCGCCGAGGCCGTGCAGCACGCCTTCCGCGTCGATGCGGCCCGAGAAGGGGTCGTCCGTCCAGCCGGTGTCCGGCACCGTGTCCATATGGCCGGACAGCGCCACCCCGCCGGGCGGGCCGCGATGCGCGACGATCACCTGCTTGGCCACGCCGGCGGCGTCCGCATAGTCGAGCCGCTCCAGCGCGAAGCCCTCCAGCTCGGCCGCGATGCGGTCGGCCACCGCGCGGTTGGAGACAAAGCTGCGGCTGTCCAGGCGGACGAGGTCGGCGGCGAGGCGGGCGACGGCATCGGCGTGTTGCATGGGGCAAGGGGGTACCCTTGCCGGGCGCGCCTGCGCAAGCCAGGGTGTCTCATCATGCCGAACGCCGCCTATCTCGACCCCCGCTCCGGCCGCACCTGGCCGCTCGACACCCCCCGCTGGTGTGGCCCCGAGGGCCAGCCCCTGCTGCTGACCGACCTGCCCGGCATCACCCGGGCCGACATCGCCGGCGGGGAGCGCAGCCTGTGGCGCTATGCCGCCGCGCTGCCCTTCATGCCCGCGGCGCCGATCAGCCTGGGCGAGGGCTGCACCCCCCTGCTGCAAGGGGAGTGGGCCGGCGCGCCGGTGCGCTTCAAGTGCGAGTGGTTCATGCCGAGCGGCAGCTTCAAGGACCGGGGCGCCTCGGTGATGCTCTCGCTGCTGCGCGACCAGGGCATCGAGGCGGTGCTGGAGGACAGCTCCGGCAATGGCGGCGCCGCCATCGCCACCTATGCCGCCGCCGGCGGGATGCGCGCCAAGATCATGGTGCCGGCCTCGACCAGCCCGGCCAAGACCGTGCAGTCCCGCGCCATGGGCGCCGGCATCCAGCTGGTGCCGGGCAGCCGGCAGGATTGCGCCGACGCGGCGCTCGCTGAGGGCAGCGACCCGGCGGCGGAGATCTTCTACGCCAGCCACAACTGGCACCCCTTCTTCCTGCACGGCACCAAGACACTGGCCTACGAGCTGTGGGAGGATCTCGGCTTCCGCGCGCCGGACAATGTCATCGTCCCCTGCGGTGCCGGCTCCAACGTGCTGGGCTGCGGCATCGGCTTCGGCGAGCTGATGCGGGCGGGGGAGATCGGACGCCTGCCGCGCATCTTCGCCGCGCAGCCGGAGAATTGCGGCCCGATCGCCCGCGAATGGCTGGGCGAGGACGCCGCCGACCCGATCCCCACCATCGCCGAGGGCACCGCCATCGCCCAGCCGCTGCGCCGGGCCGAGGTGCTGGCGGTGCTGCGCGAGAGCCGGGGCGGCGCCGTGCTGCTGAGCGAGACCGAGATCGTCCGCGCCACGCGCGGCTTGGCGCGGCGCGGCCTCTACGTCGAGCCGACCTGCGCCCAGGCCGCCGCCGCCTTCGGCCGGCTGCTGGAGGACGGCACCATCCGCGAGGAGGAGACCACCGTGGTGGTGCTGACGGGCAGCGGCCTGAAGGCCACGCAGCGCCATGCCGAGCTGGCGGGGGTGAGCCTGTGACCGCCGCCCCGCGCATCGCCCTGCTGGGCTTCTCGATCGAGTGCAACCGCTTCGCCCCCGTGGCGCGGCGGGAGGATTTCCGCTGCTGGCTGGAGGGGGAGGCGATCCTGGAGGATGCCCGCTCCGCCACCCCCGTGGCGCTGGCCGAGATGCCGGGCTTCGTGGCGGAGATGGACGCCGCCGGGCCGTGGCGGCCGCTGCCCCTCCTGCTCGCCATGGCCGAGCCGAACGGGCCGGTGGAGCAGACGCTGTTCGACGCCATGCTGGCACAGTGGCGCGCCGGGCTGGAGGCGCTGCGCGGCGCGGTGGATGGCGTCTATTGCGTGATGCACGGCGCCGGCCTCGCCACGGAGATGGACGACCCCGAGGGCGCGCTGCAGGCGCTGATCCGCGACGTGCTGGGCGAGGGCGTGCCGCTGGTGTGCAGCTACGACCTGCACGCCAATGTCTCGGACGGCATGGTGCGCGACTGCGACGCCTTCGTGGGCTACCGCACCAACCCGCATCTGGACATGCGCGAGCGCGGCGCCGAATCCGCGCAGCTGATGCGCCGGCTGCTGGCGGGCGAGCGCTTCCACCGCGCCTTCCGCCGGCTGCCCATCGTGGCGCCCACCGTCAGCCTGCTGACCGCCCACGGCCCCTATGCGGAGGTGATTGACCTCGGGCAGGAGCGGCTGGCGGAACTGGGGGCAGAGCGCGTGGCCAATGTCTCGGCCATGGCGGGCTTCGCCTATGGCGACACGCCCGTCAACGGCTTCGCCGTCATCGTCACCGGCCCGGACGCGGCGGCCTGCGAGGCGCTGGCCACCGAGCTGGCCGAGGCCGCCTGGGCGCGGCGCGACCGCTTCGTGGCGAAGCTGACCTCGCTGGCCGAGGCGGTGGAGCGCGCGCAGACCTCCGAGGTGCCGCTGGCCTTCGCCGATGTGGCGGACAACCCGGGTGGCGGCGGTGGCGGCAACACCATGTTCATCCTGCGGGCCTTCCACGAGGCGGGGGTGCAGGGCGCGATCTTCGGCGTCATCCACGACCCCGCGCTGGCCGCCGAGGCGCATGCGCTGGGGCAGGGCGCCCGCTTCACCGCCCGCTTCAACCGGGGCAAGGCGGGCGAGGGCTTCGCCCACCCCTTCACCGCCGAGGCGGAGGTGGTGGCGCTCTCGGACGGGCGGGTGACAGGGCGGCGCGGCATCTTCGCCAACACCGCCATGCGGCTCGGCCCCACCGCCGCGCTGCGGATGGGCGGCATCACCGTGGTGGTCATCAGCCGCCGCACGCAATGCGCGGACCCGGCCTTCCTCGAGCATCTGGGCCTCGACATCGGCGCGGCGCGGGCGGTGGTGGTGAAGTCGCGCGGGCATTTCCGCGGCGGCTTCGACGAGTTCTTCTCCAGCAGCCGGATCGTCGAGGTGGACGCGCCCGGCCTGACCTCTCCCATCCTCGACCGCTTCGCCTGGACCAGGCTGCCGCGCCCCGTGCTGCCGCTGGACCCCGAGACGCGCTGGAGCCCCGCATGACCACGCTCGACGACCTGCCCACCCCGGCCCTGGTGCTCGACCTCGGCATCCTGAAGCGCAACCTGGCGCGCATGGCGGCGGCGGTGGCGCGCCACCCCGGCGTGGTGCTGCGCCCGCACATGAAGACCGCCAAGAGCCTGGAGGTGGCGGCGCTCGCCGCCCCCGGCCACGGCCCCATCACCGTCTCGACGCTGGCCGAGGCGCGCTACTTCGCGGAAGGCGGCTACCGGGACCAGATCTACGCCGTGGGCGTCACGCCGCGGAAGCTCGATGCCATCGCCGCGCTGAACGCCGCCGGCGCCGCCGTGAAGGTGATCCTGGACGATGCCGAGGTGGCGCGCGCCGTGGCCGCGCATCCCGGCCCGCTGGCGGCGCTGGTCGAGGTGGATGTGGGCGAGGGCCGGGGCGGCGTGGCGCCTGATTCCGCCCTGCTGCCGGAGCTGGCGGCGATCCTCGGCCCGCGCCTGGCCGGCGTGATGACCCATGCCGGGCATTCCTATGCCGGGCGTTCGGCGGCGGAGATGGCGCGTATCGCCGAGACGGAGCGGGCGGGCGTCACCGGGGCGGCGGAACGGCTGCGCGCGGCCGGGCACAGGGTCGGCATCGTCTCGCTCGGCTCCTCCCCCACGGTGCTTTATGCCGAGCGGCTGGATGGCGTGACCGAGGTGCGGGCGGGCGTCTACATGTTCGGCGACCTGTTGCAGATGCAGCTCGGCGTGCATGAACCGGAGGACATCGCGCTGACGGTGCTGGCCAGCGTCACCGGCCGCAAGCCGGAGCGGCAGGCGGTGCTGCTCGATGCCGGGGCGCTGGCGCTGTCGAAGGACCGCAGCACCCAGGCCGCACCGCGCGACTACCAGTTCGGCCGGGTACTGGGCGCGGATGGCACGCCGTGCTTCGGCGAGGCGCTGGTGGTGCGCACCCACCAGGAGCATGGCGAGGCGCGCGGCGGCGAGGGCCTGCTGGACCTGCACCTGGGCGACCTGGTCCGTGTTGCCCCCAACCATGCCTGCCTGACGGCGGCGGCCTTCGACCGCTACCACGTGGTCGATGGCAGCCGGCAGGTCGTGGCGGTATGGAACCGCATCAATGGCTGGTAAAAACTGACAGAAAAAAGAAGGGGTCCAGGGGAATTCATTTCCCTGGCCTTTGGTCCGGATAATCCCGCCCCGCCCTGGATTTATAGGTGGGCAGCGACCAGCTCCGCCGCAGCGCCGCCGCCCGGATGAGGAAGGCGGCGCCCATGCCCGCGCACACCGCCAGGGCGCGGTCGGTGCCGGCCAGGGTGAGCGCCACGAACAGCGCGGCCCCCGCCGCCGCCGCCGTGGCGTAGATTTCCTTCCGCAGGATCAGCGGCAACTCGCCGCAGATCACGTCGCGCAGGGCGCCGCCGAAGGTGGCGGTGATCATGCCGAGCAGGATGGCCGCCCAGGGGCTGGCGCCCGCGCCGAGCGCCGCCTCCGCCCCCAGCACGGCGAAGAGCGCCATGCCCACCGCATCGGCCCAGAGCAGCGGCACGAAGCGCCGCTCCACCCGGTGCGCGGTGAAGAACACCGCCAGCGCCAGCAGCGCCACCATCAGCGCCAGCCCCGGCGTGCCGAGCCAGGCCGCGGTGCGGCCCAGCAGCACGTCCCGCACCGTGCCGCCGCCGAAGGCGGTGGTGGCGGCGATCAGGATGAACCCCACCGGGTCCAGCTGCTTGCGCGAGGCCACCAGCGCGCCGGAGATGGCGAAGGCCGCCGAGCCGGCCCAGTTCAGCACCTCCAGCAGGAGGCCGAGGCCGGACACGCTACTCGGCGGGGGCGGCGGTGGGGGCGCGGCTGGCGCGGACGCTGCCGCGCGCCCCGCCCATGCAGAGCAGCGAGAGGCCGAGCAGCACCGCCACCAGCGGCAGCACCAGATGCGGCAGCCCGGCATCGAGCAGCAGGCCGAAGGGCACCGGCGTCAGCGCGCCGCCCAGCGGCAGGCCGGCGGAGATGAAGCCGAACACCTTGCCGATCTGCCCGGGCGGCGCCGCGTCCTTCACCATGACGTCGCGCGGGGTGCGGCTGGCGCCCAGCGCGAGGCCCGCGCCGAGGGCCAGCGCCACGGCCAGCGGCCCGGGGATGGGCAGCGCGCCGAGCGCCAGGATCAGCGTCATCGCCACCAGGGTCAGGCCGATGACGAAGGCGCCGTGCCGCGTGTAGCGGTCGGCGAACCAGCCGCCCACCAGCACGCCGCCGGTGGCGCCCATCATGTAGCCGGTGAGCGCCATGGAGCCCATGGCGATGGGGATGCCCCAGAGCTGGTCCAGCACCGTGATGACGAAGGCCTGGATGCCCGAGCCCGCCATGGAGGAGAGCAGGAAGAAGGCGAAGAACAGCAGCATGGGGCGGGAGAGCAGCACCGCCGCGCCGCCCTCGGCCGCCTTGGCCCCGCGCGCCTTCGGCTGGTCGGCCAGGATGCGGCTCTGCAGCAGGATGGCGCCCACCACCGGCAGGCCGAGCAGCCCCACCAGCATCAGCCCCCAGCGCCAGCCCATGGTGGCGGCCAGGGCCACGATGATGGGCGGCGCCAGCGCGAAGCCGAGATTGCCCGTCAGCGTGTGCCAGGCGAAGGCGCGGCCCATGCGCGCCTTGTTGATGGAGCCGGCGAGGATGGCGTAGTCGGCCGGGTGGATGACGCTGTTGCCGATGCCCGAGAGCATGGCCAGCCCCAGGATCACCCAGTAGCTGGGCGCGAAGGCCATGGCGGAGATGGAGAGCGTCATCAGCAGCGTGCCGCCGATGAGGTAGGGGCGCGCCCCGTGCCGGTCCACCAGGAAGCCGACCGGCGTCTGCAACAGGGCGGTGACGCCGCTCATCAGCGCGACCGACAGGCCGAGCGCCGCGTAGGAGACGCCGAACTCCTCGCGCCAGATGGGGAAGAGCGGCGCCAGGCACAGCATGTAGAAATGCGACAGGAAATGGCCGGTGCCGATCAGGCCGATGATGCGCCAGTCCCGGTCGGGCGGCGGCGGGAGAGGCTCTCCGGGGCGTGGATGCGACGTGTCGGGGCCGGGCGTGGCCATGGTGTTTCCTCGGGCGCGGACTGCCGGGCAAGGCTGCGCCCGGGCCGCGTGGCCTGTCAAACCGGCGGGGCGCCGTTCAGCCGCCCAGGCTCTCGCGGATCAGCGCGATCAGCGGCTCGACGAGCTGTGTCTGGTTGGTGGCGTCGCCGAACACCGCCATCTCGGCCACGCCGAGGCCGGGCAGGCCGGAAAGCTCGGCCAGCCCCTCCGGCAGGCCGGAGCGGCCGAGCACCGTGGCGGCCAGCCCCGCCTGCGCCGCCGCCGCCACGCCGAGCAGGCTGGCCGAGACATAGACCACCTCGAAGGCCAGCCCGGCGCGGGCCAGCGCGGCCAGCGCCCGGTCGCGGAACATGCAGCCCTGGGGCAGCATGGCCACGGGGAGCGGGCGGCCCTCGGGCGGCATCCAGCCGGGCGGCGCCACCCAGACGATCGGCTCAGTCCAGATCGGGCGGCCCTCCGTCTCGCCCTCGCGCCGCTTGCCCAGCACCAGGTCCAGCGCGCCGCGCTCCTGCGAGGCGCGCAGCTCGTGGCTGCGGCCCACCTCGATCTCCAGCCGCAGCTCGGGGAAGGTGCGGGCGAAGCGGGCCAGGATCGGCGCCAGGTTGCGCGGCACGAAATGGTCCGCCACGCCGAGCCGCAGCCGGCCCGTCACGGGCGGTGCCACCAGCCGGCGCACCGCCTCGTCGTTCAGCGCCAGCATGCGGCGGGCATAGGCCAGCAGCGTCTCGCCCTCCCGCGTGAGCGCGATGCTGCGGCTGGTGCGCTCCAGCACGCGCTTCTGCAGCAGCTCCTCCAGCCGCTTCACCTTCAGGCTGACGGCCGATTGCGTCAGGCCCAGCGCCGCGGCGCCGGCGGTGAAGCCGCCGCGCTCGGCCACCTGCACGAAGCAGCGCAGCAGGTCGAGGTCGAGATCGGGGATGCGCATGGCGCCAGCTTTCGCCCGTGCCGGCGCCGGCGGCAAGCGGGCATGAAAAAAGGCCGGGGGATCGCTCCCCCGGCCCCATCGTTCCTCCGAGGCCGCGCCGCGCGGGGCGCGGCTCAGATCTCGTCGTCGAACCCGCTATCCTCGGCGCCGGCATCGTCGGCATAGCCGCCCGTGTCGCCATAGGCGTCATTGCCGTAGCTGTCGCTGGCCGGCGCGGCATCCTGCGCGGCCGGGTCGGTCCAGGGGCTGGAGGTCGGCACGGCATCCTGCGCGAAGCTGCCGGCCGCGTCCGTCGCGGCGGTGGCCGCCTCGGCCGCGCCGCCGGAGAAGGCACCCATCAGCATGTTGCCCAGCACCATGCCGCCGGCGACGCCCGCCGCCGTGGTCAGCGCCGAGCCGAGGAAGCCGCCGCCGCGGCTCTGCTGCATGGCGCCCGGCGGCACGTATTGCGGCGGCTGCACCGGCTGCGGGCGGGGGCTCATCGGCACCGGGCGCGGCTGGCCGCCGCCGAACATGCCGCCGAACAGGCCGCCCCGGCCCTGCTGCTGCGACGCCTCGGCCTGGCGCTGGGTGTTCTCCAGCTGCCACTCCAGCTCCTGGATGCGGTTCTGCGCCTGTACCAGGGCGTGCTCCTGCACGAAGGCGGTCTGCGTGAGCCGGTAGCGCGCCTCGGGGTAGCGGGCGAACAAATCGGCGATCAGGCGGTCGGCCTCCGGGTCGACCGGTGGCAGGGGCGGGCGGGACTGGGTGGCCGGCACGCTGCTGCCGCCCCAGGGCGAGGGCGCCGGCTGCGGGGCGGAGACCCCGGCCATGCGCTCCACGAAGGCGGAAATGATGCGGCGTTCTTCTTCGGTCATGTCCGATCCCCGAGGCGGGGCCTTTCCAGACGGGTTGTCATCCGCACCCGGCACATATGCACAGGGCGCGAGGCAGGCATCTGGCCTGCCGGGGGCTGGCTTTCAAGCGGAATTAAAAACCGGACATGTTTTGTCACGAAACGCCGCGCCCGCGCTATGCCCGGAACCGCTCAGGCGGCGGTGGAGAGCCGCAGGCGCGCCCATTCGATCACCGGGCAGCGGTCCATCACCGCCACCAGCCCGGCAGCGCGCGCCCGTTCCGCCGCCGCCTGGTCGACGACGCCGAGCTGCATCCACACGCAGCGCGCGCCGAGGCGGATCGCCTCGTCCACCACCGCGCCGGCTTCCTCGCTGCGGCGGAAGATGTCCACCATCTCGAGCGGCCCCGCCGCCTCCAGCGAGGCGGCGACGGTGCTGCCGTGCAGCACCTGCCCGGCCAGGCCGGGGTTGACCGGCGTCACCTCGAAGCCGCGCCCCACCAGGAAGCGCGTTACCTCGTTGGAGGGGCGGGCCGGGTTTGCCGAGGCACCCACCACGGCGATGCGCCGCGTGTTCAGCAGCACCTCGCGGATCGTCTCGTCGCTCAGTCCGTCGATGGCCATGGCGGCCTCCTTTGCTTCAATCCGCGTCCTCGCGGTGCAGGATGCGCAGGCTGTCCTGCTCCAGCGTCAGCGTATAGTCCTGTCCGTCGCTGGCGCGGGCGCGCGCCACGCGCCACAGCCCGTCCTCCAGCGCGACGCGGCCGAAATCCGTGTAGCCGAGGTGGCGCAGCGCCGCGCCGATCTCCGCCCTCTCCTCCGCGCCCGCCGGCCGGTTTTCGGGATCGGTGGCGATGCTGCGCAGGGCGTCGGGCGTCAGGCGCAGATCGCGGCGCGTGCCGTCGCCGGCCACGGCGCCTTCCACCGTCCAGACGCCATCCTCCAGGCCGACCCTGCCCCAGTCCTGGTAGCCCTCGGCCCGCAGCGCCGCCTCCAGCCGGGCGCGCTCGGCTCCGGTGGGGTCGCGGGCCAGGGCAGGGGCCGCGCACGGCGCCAGGGTCAGGAGCGGTGCCAGGAACAGGGCCAGGAGCAGGGCCGGCGGGGCGGCGGGGCGGTGGGTCACGGGGCGCGGCTCCTCGGGCTCGGGACCAGTGCAACGCGCGGCCGCCCCGGCCGGTTGAGCCGCGCGGGGCAGGCACCCGCCCCGCGCGGCCCGCTTCACTAGACCCCGCCTCAGTAGATGACGACGCCGCGGATGCTCTCGCCCCGCGTCATCAGGTCGAACCCCTCGTTGATGCGCTCGAGCGGCATGGTGTGGGTGATCAGGTCGTCGATGTTGATCTTGCCGTCCATGTACCAGTCGACGATCTTCGGCACGTCCGTCCGCCCGCGCGCGCCGCCGAAGGCGGAGCCGATCCAGCGCCGGCCGGTGACGAGCTGGAAGGGCCGGGTGGAGATCTCCTGCCCCGCCGCCGCCACGCCGATGATGGTGGAGACGCCCCAGCCCTTGTGGCAGCATTCCAGCGCCTGGCGCATCAGCGTGGTGTTGCCGACGCACTCGAAGGAATAGTCGGCGCCGCCCTTCGTCAGCTCGACGAGGTGGCCGACCAGGTCGCCCTGCACCTCCTTCGGGTTGACGAAGTGGGTCATGCCGAACCGGCGGGCCATCGCCTCGCGCTCGGGGTTGATGTCCACGCCCACGATCATGTCGGCCCCCACCATCCGCGCGCCCTGGATGACGTTGAGCCCGATGCCGCCGAGGCCGAACACCACGACATTGGCGCCCGCCTCCACCTTGGCGGTGAACAGCACGGCGCCGAGCCCGGTGGTGACGCCGCAGCCGATGTAGCAGACCTTGTCGAACGGCGCGTCTTCCCGGATTTTCGCGAGCGCGATTTCCGGCACCACGGTGTGGTTGGCGAAGGTCGAGGTGCCCATGTAGTGGTGGATCGGCTTGCCGTTGCAGGAGAAGCGGCTGGTGCCGTCCGGCATCAGCCCGCGGCCCTGGGTCACGCGGATCTTCTGGCAGAGGTTGGTCTTCTGGCTGAGGCAGTAGTCGCACTCGCGGCATTCCGGCGTGTAGAGCGGAATGACGTGGTCGCCCTTGCGGAGCGACTTCACCCCGGGGCCCACATCGACGACGACGCCCGCCCCCTCATGGCCGAGGATGCTGGGGAAGATGCCCTCCGGGTCGGCGCCGGAGAGGGTGTACTTGTCGGTGTGGCAGAGGCCGGTGGCCTTCACCTCCACCAGCACCTCGCCCTCGCGCGGGCCTTCGAGGTCCACCTCCTCGATGGACAGCGGCTTGCCGGCTTCCCAGGCAATCGCGGCGCGGGTCTTCATGGGCGGCTTCTCCTCAGGCCGTGGGTGGGGCGCGCGTTCGTCGCACTTCTTGCCCCGGCGGAAAAGGTGGTCATCTCTTGGCCCATGCAAATCCCCTTTCTGAGCCGCCCCCCGCAGGTGGCGCTGGTCCGCCTCTCGGGCGTCATCGCCGCGCGGGGCGGCCTCGGCCCGGGCGGGCTGAGCCTCGAGGGCATCGCGCCCGTGCTGGAGCGCACCTTCGGGCTGAAGCGCCTCGCGGGCGTGGTGCTGGCCATCAACTCGCCCGGCGGCTCGCCGGTGCAGTCCAGCCTGATCGGCCAGCGCATCCGCGCCCTGGCCGAGAAGCACAAGGTGCCGGTCGTCGCCTGCGTCGAGGACGCGGCGGCCTCGGGCGGCTACTGGATCGCCTGCGCGGCGGACGAGATCGTGGCCGACCCGTCCTCGATCGTGGGCTCCATCGGTGTCATCTCGGCGGGCTTCGGGCTGGAAGGGCTGGCGGAGAAGCTCGGCGTCGAGCGGCGGCTGACCACGGCGGGGGGGCAGAAATCCTTCCTCGACCCGTTCCGCCCCGTCGAGCCCTGGCAGCAGGCGCGGCTGGAGGCGCTGCTCTCGGCGCTGCACGCCGAGTTCGCCGGTTGGGTAAAGGCCCGGCGCGGCGCCCGTCTGGCGGCGCCCGAGGACGAGCTGTTCACGGGCCGCTTCTGGACCGGGCGGGAGGCGCTGCCGCTCGGCCTGATCGACCGGCTGGGCGACGCCAGGGGCGAGATCCTGCGCCGCTTCGGCGAGAAGGCGCGGGTGGTGCCGCTCGGCCAGCGCCGGCCGCCGCTGCCGCTGCGCCTGCTGCGCGGCGCCACGGCCGAGGGGCTGGCCCTGGTGGAGGAGCGCGCGGCCTGGGCGCGGCTCGGGCTGTAGGCCCGGGACCTTCCCGGAACCCTCGCTGGACCGGGAGGCCGGGCCGCGCGTAACGACGCCCTCCACCCTGTCCCGGAGTCTCCCATGTCCGGTTCCGCGATCCCGACCCTGACGACGCCCCGCCTGATCCTGCGCCCGCCGGTGGCAGCGGATTTTCCGGCCTATGCGCGGCTGATGGCCTCGCCGCGCGCGGCCGGCATGGGCGGCCCCTTCGGCCCCCGGGCAGCCTGGGGCCTGTTCTGCCACGACGTGGCGCAGTGGGCGCTGTTCGGGCACGGGGCGCTGATGCTGGCGCTGCCCGGCTCGGGCGAATGCGTCGGGCAGGTGGGCATCAACCATGGCCCGCTCTTTCCGGAGAAGGAGCTGGGCTGGCTGCTCTATGAGGGGCAGGAAGGCCGGGGCTACGCCACCGAGGCGGCCCGCGCGATGCGCGACTGGGCCTTCGGCACGCTCGGCCTTGCCACCCTCGTCAGCTATGTCGGCCCCGGGAACCGCCGCTCCGCCGCGGTGGCGGAGCGGCTGGGGGCCGCGCTGGACCCGCTGGCGCGGCGGCCGGAAGCGGGCGACCTCGTGTACCGCCATTCCGCCCCGCTCCGGATGCCGGGCTGAGGCCGACTGGGGATGGCCGGGGGCGCTCAGAGATCCTCGAACCAGCTGACATCGCCATCATCCAGATCGTAGCGCGCGGCGACGATCTTCAGCCGGCCCGAATGCGAGGCCGCCTGCAGCACCGGGCTCTGCGTCTTCAGCCGGGCGGCGACGCGGCGGGCATTGGCCTCCACCGCCGCGTCCAGCCCCACCGTGCCGTCCGCCGCGCGCGCGGCGAGGATGGCCGGGATGATCGGCTGCACCATCTCGCCGATCACGCCGGGGAAGGTGGCGTTGCGCGCCACCACCTCCAGCGCGGCGGCGACGGCGCCGCAGCTTTCATGCCCCAGCACGACGACCAGCGGGCAGCCCAGCACCCCCACGCCATACTCGATGCTGCCCAGCGCCGCCGTGTCCACCGTGTTGCCGGCGTTGCGGACGATGAACAGCTCGCCCAGGCCACGGCCGAACAGAAGCTCCGGCGACACGCGGCTGTCGGAGCAGCCCACCAGCACGCAGAAGGGCGCCTGCCCCACCGCCAGCTTCACCCGGTCCTCGCGGCCCTGGGCGGAACGGTAGGGGGCGTCGGTGCGGAACTGGTCGTTGCCCTGCTTCATCAGCTCGAGCGCCTGCTGGGCGGTCAGGCTCGTCTGCGGCATGGCGCCGGCGGCGCGGGGCCGGCCCGGCAGGGCGCCGGCGACCAGCCCGGCGGTGGCGGCCAGCAGGCCGCGCGGCGCCAGCCCACCCGCCGCCCGCGGCGGGAACGGGCCTGAGGGGAACGGGCTTGGCGGGAACGGGCTTGGCGGGGAGGAAGCGGCGGGAAGGCCGGGGTGGCAGGTGCATCCGGGCCGGTTGCGGGGGGTGTGGGGCGGCATGGCGCTGGCTCCGTAGGGGAGGGGGTAGGGGGCGGCCGGCGCTTGCACCTCCTGCCCGCCCGGTGGCCCCCATGAAGGACCACGCGGCGAGCAGCCGGTTCCCGTCGGCGCGCCGGCTTTTTCGCTTGCCGGAGGCGGCGGCCGGCCCGACCCTCGGCCCGGCGCCCCCTGCCCTCTGATTCCTGCCCCCTGACCCCCGCCCCTTGGCCTTGCCCTTGTGAGGAGCCTGCATGGACATCCTGGCCTCGAACGCCGCCTACGAAGCCTTTCTGCGCCACGAGCTGGGGCATGAGCTGGTGGAGGAGGGACTGGCCGAGAAGCGGCGCGAGATGGCGGGGGATGCCTTCGGCTTCCTGCGCGCCACCTATTTCCGCTGGGCCGAGACGGCGCTGGCGCTGTTCCCGGAACTGGCCGATGCCCCCACCGTGCTGGCGGTGGGCGACATCCACCTGGAGAATTTCGGCACCTGGCGGGATGCCGAGGGCCGCCTCGTCTGGGGCGTGAACGACTATGACGAGGCGGCCGAGATGCCCTATGCGCTCGACCTGGTGCGGCTGGCCACCAGCGGACTGCTGGCCAGCCCGGAGCCGGACTGGCGCGAGGCGGAGCCGATCGCCGCGCATCTGCTGGCCGGCTACCTCAAGGGAGTCCGCAAGCCCGGCCCCACCCTGCTGGACCGCGACCACCGCTGGCTGCGCCGCACCGTGATGGTACCCGACGAGCACCGCGACGCCTTCTGGGAGAAGCTGAAGCGCAAGCGCCGCCGCTTCGAGAAGCGCGACGGGGCGGAGCGCCCTGTTTTCTTCCCGCGCTACGAGGCCGCGCTGCGCGCCGCCCTGCCGCAGGGCGCCACTGAGCCGCGCTTCTGGTACCGCAGCGCCGGGCTCGGCAGCCTCGGCCGGCCGCGCTGGGTGGCGCAGGCACGGTGGCGCGGCGACTGGGTGCTGCGCGAGGCCAAGGCGGTGCTGCCCTCCGCCTGGGTGCGGCTGCACGGCCGGCATGGCCGCGCCGTGCGCTGCCTGGAGATCGCCACCGGCCGCCACCGGGCGCCAGACCCGTGGTACCGCGTGACGGATGGCGTGGCCGTGCGGCGCCTTTCCCCGAACAACCGCAAGATCGAGACCGACCGCCCCATCTCGCCCGACTGGGACCACGGGCCGGACGAGACGCTGGGCCGCGAGGTGCTGCTGGGCGAGAAGATGCTGAAGGCGATGGGGCGGGAGATGGCGGCCATCCATCTCGGCACCGGCGACCACGCGGCGGCGATCCGCGCCGACCTGGCGCAGCGCCCCGAGGGCTGGCTGCGCGAGGCCGCGCTGCGCGCCGCCCAGGCCATGACGGCCGAGCACCGGCAGTTCGCCAGCCACATGGAGGCGCAGGCGGAGAGCTGAGCCGCGCCCCTTGACAGCCGGCCCCGCCGGGGCCGCATTGGCGGGAGCCGCGCCCCTCCCAGCGGGGCGGCGCATCGCCGATCCGGTTTTCCCCGGGCCGCGCGCCGGGCCAGCCCTTCTGCCCCGCGCGCGCCCCAACCGCCGAGGACCCGCCGCATGGACCAGCCTGTGCCAACCACCGCCTCCCTGGCCGAGGACCCGCGCCTGGACCGTCTGGCGGAGCTCGCCGTGCATGTCGGCCTCGGCGGCATGAAGCCGGGGCAGGAGCTGGTGATGACCGCCTCCATCGAATCCCTGCCCCTGGTGCGCCGCATCGTGGCCGAGGCCTACAAGGCCGGCGCTTCCCTCGTCACGCCGCTGCTCTCGGATGACGAGACGGCGCTCGCCCGCTACCGCCACGCCGCGCCCGAGAGCTTCGACGTGGCGGCGGGCTGGATGTACGAGGGCATGGCCGCCGCCTTCCGCGGCGGCGCCGCGCGCCTGGCCGTGGTGGGGGATGACCCCAACCTGCTGGCGGGCCAGGACCCCGAGAAGATATCCCGCGCCAACCGCGCCCGTTCCAAGGCCTACCGGCCGGCGCTGGAGCTGATCACGGCGTCCGCCATCAACTGGACGCTGGTGCCCTTCGCCTCCGCCGCCTGGGCGCGCACCGTCTTCCCCGAACTGCCGGAAGCGCAGGCGGTAGCGAAGCTGTGGGACGCGATCTTCGCCGCCACCCGCGCCGACACGCCGGACCCGCGCGCCAACTGGGCGGCGCACAACGCCGCGCTGATGACGCGCCGGAAGATGCTGAACGAGCGCCGCTTCCGCGCGCTGCGCTTCCAGGGGCCGGGCACCGACCTCACCGTGGGCCTGGCCGACGAGCATTCCTGGATGGGCGGCTCCTCCAAGGCGCTGAACGGCATCACCGGCAACCCCAACATCCCGACGGAGGAGGTGTTCACCACCCCCCACGCGGCGATGACCGAGGGCACCGTCGCCGCCACCAAGCCGCTCGCCCATGCCGGCACGCTGATCCGCGACATCCGCGTGCGCTTCGAGGGCGGGCGGATCGTCGAGGCGCAGGCCAGCAGCGGGCAGGACGTGCTGCAGAAGATGATCGGCACCGACGAGGGCGCGCGGCGGCTGGGCGAGGTGGCGCTGGTGCCGCATTCCTCGCCCATCTCGCAGACCGGGCTGCTGTTCTTCAACACGCTGTTCGACGAGAACGCGGCCAGCCACATCGCCCTCGGCCAGGCCTACAAGAAGTGCTTCACCGACGCCGAAGGCATGAGCGACGAGACCTTCGCGGCGCGCGGCGGCAATTCCAGCCTGATCCATGTGGACTGGATGATCGGCTCGGCCGAGGTGGATGTGGATGGCATCGGCTTCGATGGCGCCGCCACGCCGGTGATGCGCAAGGGTGAGTGGGTGTAAGGGAAATCTTCTTTTTCTGAAGAAAAAGAAGCAAAAAGACTTTGTCAGTCTGGCGTCCCGCCTCTCCCCGGAGTGCGCCAACCGACAAAAGTTTTTTGGTTCTTTTTTCCAAAAAAGAACAACTTCCCTGACATGCAAAAATCGGGAGAAACACCATGAAGGTATGGCTCGGGGCCGTGCTGGCCTGCGCCATCGCGCTGCCGGCGGCGGCGCAGACGCGGCGCGACGAATTCTACTGGCTGGGCGAGATCAACAAGGCCAGCGCCGTCATCAACAGCCAGGAAGGGCTGCTCGACCCGGCGGCCGCGCCGCGCATTGCCGCCGGGCTGCGGACGGTGCTGCAGGCGGGGGAGCAGCCGGGCGGCAAGCGGCCCACGACCGTCATCACCTTCGAGCCGCTGCTGATCGAGGCCGCCGGCGTCGAGGCCACGCTGCTGCATGCGGGGCGCTCCAGCCAGGACATGCTCTCCACCGTGCGCGCCGCCATCCTGCGCGACGAGCTGCTGAAGCTCGCCACCCAGCTCCACAAGACCACCGCCGCCATGCTGCGCCTGGCCGAGCGCAACACCGGCACCATCGTGCCCAACTACACCAATGGCGTCGCCGCCCAGCCTAACAGCTACGCGCACATGCTGCTCGGCCACATCGCCGGGCTGGAGCGGGACGCGGAGCGGCTGCGCCAGGCCTATGCGCGGCTGGACCGCTCGCCCATGGGCACCACGGTGCTGAACGGCACGAGCTGGCCGCTGAACCGCGAGCGCATGGCGCGCTATCTCGGCTTCCCCGCGCTGGTGGACAATGCCTACGACGCCGCGCAGATCACCGCCGCCGAGATGCCGGTGGAGATCGGCGCCGTGGCCGGCAGCATCGCCATCCATGCCGGCGCCTTCGTCGAGGACGTGATGACGCAGTATGCGCAGCCACGCCCCTGGATCCTGCTGCGCGAAGGGGATGGCAATACCTATGTCTCCAGCGCCATGCCGCAGAAGCGCAACCCCGGCCTGCTGAACGACACCCGCGCCGAGGCCTCGCGCGCCGTCTCGCTCGGCATCGGGCGGCTCATCCAGGCGCACAACATCCCGCCCGGCATGAGCGACCCGAAGGCCGTGCGCGACAACACCGCCGTCGTCGCCGCCGCGCTGCGCACGCTGGCGAGCTGGGAGCGGGTGCTGAACGCCGTGGTCATCAGCCCCGAGCGCGCGCTGGAGGAGCTGAACAGCGACTGGACCGCCTCGCAGGAGGTGGCGGACGTGCTGATGCGGAAATACCGGCTGCCCTTCCGCGTCGGCCACCACTTTGCCTCCGAGGTGGTGGACCATGCCAAGGCGCATGACATCCGCCCCAGCGACTTCCCCTATGCCGAGGCGCAGCGCATCTACGCGCACACGCTTCAGGAGATGAAGGTGGAGGGCGGTGCCCTGCCGATGAGCGAGGCGGAGTTCCGCGCCGCGCTGGACCCGGTGGCGATCATCCGCGACCGCGCCACCTCCGGCGGCCCGCAGCCGGCCGAGCTGACGCGGATGCTGGAGGCGGCGAAATCCTCCCTCGCGGCGCAGGAGGGCTGGATCGTCGAGCGGCGCGGCGCGATCGACGCGGCGCTGTCCGCTCTGGACAAGGACTTCGCGGCGTTGATGAAGTGACCTTCTTTTTCTGAAGAAAAAGAAGCAAAAAGACTTTGTCAGTTTGGCGTCCCGCTTTGTGTTGGCGCACCCCAAACTGACAAAAGTTTTTTGGTTCTTTTTTCCAAAAAAGAACGTCTCCTACAGCCTTGCCACGAATGCCGCCGGATCCTCGTAGCAATCCATGTGCGGCACGATCTCGATGTTGCCGTCCCGCTCCGCCAGGAAGGTGGGGAAGCTGGTGGCGCCCACGCGCTGCATCAGCCGGCGGGTGGTGTTGATGTGCGCCTCCACCGGCGCGGCGGCGAGGCTGGCGCGGAACTCCGCCTCATCGAGCCCCAGCTCCATGGCGAGGGCGGCGAGCACGCCATCCTCCACCACCCGCAGCCCTTCCACATAGTGCGCGCGCTGGATGGCGCGCAGCATGGCCGGCGCCAGCGGCTCCGGCACCGCCAGCAGGGCGGCGATGGTGGGGCGGGAGTGGAACACCGTCTCCGGGTCCGCCAGCAGCGCCCGGTAGCCCGGCCCGAAGACTTGGCCGGTCAGGGCGCCGATGCGCGCATCGGCTTCCAGGATGTGCTGGCGCTGCCCCTCCCGCAGCCGGGCGGCGGGGTGCCAGAGGCCCCCGCCATGCATGCGCAGCCGGATCTCGGGCCGCGCGCGGGCGGCCTCCAGCAGGGCGGTGGCCGCGTAGCACCACCCGCAGAGCGGGTCGTGGATGTAGTGCAGGATGGTCATCAATATCCCACGGTGAAGCGTCGGCGCCGGTGGGCCGGGTGCTCGATTTCGTCGGCGAGGGCCACGGCGTAGTCCTCAAAGGAAATGGTGCTGCTGCCGCTTGCGTCCAGCAGCAGCCGGTCGGCGCCGAGCCGGAACCTGCCTGTGCGCTCGCCGGGGACGAACATCGCGGAGGGGGAGAGGAAGGTCCAGTCGAGCAGCGCCTCCTGCTTCAGCCGCTCCAGGAAGGCGCCGCCCCGGCGGGCCTCCTCCCGGTAGATGGCCGGAAAATCGGGCGTGTCGAACAGCTTGAGGCCGGGGGCCACCTCCAGGCTGCCGGCGCCGCCCACCACCAGGTAGCGCGCCACGCCGGCCTGCTTCACCGCGCCGATCAGCGCCTCGGGGTCGCTGGCGGTGAAGTGGACGCTGCTGATCGCCACATCGTGTCCGGCGAGCCGGGCGGCGAGGGCCGGGATGTCGTGCAGGTCGGCGGCGCGCGGGGTGACGCCGGGCAGCGCCGCGATCCTGCCGGCGTCGCGGGCGATGGCGGTGACGGCGTGGCCACGCCGGGCCAACTCGGCCAGGATGCGGGAGCCGGCCTGGCCGGAGGCGCCGATGAGGGCGATACGCAAGGTCGAGGTTCCTTCGGGAATGTGGTATCCGTTGGAAACCAGATAGGCTGAGGACACGCCGGGGCGGAAGAAGGCACTTTCCGCCCATCTGGTGACCGTGAGGTAACCATGGCCGATGACGACACCGCCGGGCCCTGCCCGGGCGACCTGTTCAACCCCGACTGCCCGACCCGGCTGGTGCTGGACCGAATCGCCGACAAATGGACGGTGATGCTGCTGGTGCTGCTCTCCCGCGGCCCCTGGCGCTTCGGCGCGCTGCGCCGGGCCACCGGCATCTCGCAGAAGGTGCTGGCCCAGGCGCTGCGCCGGCTGGAGCGGGACGGGCTGGTGAGCCGGCGGGTCTTCGCCACCATGCCGGTGACGGTGGAATACGCCATCACCCCGCTCGGCACCGACCTCGCCCGTGCGCTGGAGACGCTGCGCCACTGGGCGGAGGCGCATATCGGCGAGGTGCTGGCCGCCCAGCGCCGCTACGATTCAGCCGAGGAAGCGGCGCTGCCCGCACAGAACGGGGCGATCTCCGCCACCGAGCGGAACAGCGCCAGCGGTGCGGTGGCGGCCAGGGCCTCGGGCCGGGCATAGCCCCAGGAGACGGCGGCGAAGCCCATGCCGACGGCACGGGCCGCCTCGGCGTCCCGCAACTCGTCGCCGATATAGAGGGCCTGGGCGGGGGCGAGCCCCGCCTGCCGCAGCAGGCCGCGCAGCCGGGGCGGCTTGCCGAAGAGCGAGGCGCCGCAGGCATAGGCGCCGATCCGCCCCGCCTCCGGCCCCAGCGTCATGCGGATGGAAGCCTCCGAATCGGAGCTGGCGATGGCCACGGGCAGGCCGGCCAGCCGCAGCGCCGCCAGCATCTCCGGCACGCCCGGGAACAGGGGAATCTCGCCCGCCGCCGCCCGCTTGCGCGCGCGCAGATGCGCCACGATGGCCGGCAGGCGCCAGGCCGGCACTGCCAGCCGGCGCAGGATCTCCCGCGAGTCGCAGCCGCGCAGCGTCTCCAGTTCCGACGCCGCCGGGCTGTGGAAGCCGAAGCGGGCGGCGGTCTCCGGCAGGGCGGCGCGGAACCAGGGGAAGCTGTCGGCCAGCGTGCCGTCGAAGTCGAAGACCGCCAGCCGCCAGCGGGCCTCAGCCACCGACCTGGGCGATCCAGTCTGCCAGGTTGTAGGTGTTCGACACGCGGGCGATCTTCTCCCCCCGCACCTCGAAGAAGGCGCCGGCGGGCAGCACATAGGTCTGGCCGCGCGCCTCCGGCAGGCCGGCATCGGTGGCGAGATAGGTACCGTGCACGGTGAACTCGGCCGCCGCGCGGGCGCCGCTCTCGCCCACCATCACCACGATGTCCTTCAACTCCTCGCGGTAATGCGCGTTCATCCGGGCCATGAAGGCGCGGAAGGCGGGGATGCCGGTCTCCCGCGCGCCCTGGTTGATGTCATGCGCCACATCCTCGGCGAGCAGGGCCAGCATGCCCTCCACGTCCCCCGCGTTGAAGGCGGCGTAGTAGCTGCGGATCAGGGTCTCGGTGGCGGCCATGATGGTGTGCCCTTCCTTGCCGGGGGGGTGTGGCGGGTCTTATGGTGCGCCGCGCAACACGGCCGCAAGCCCCAGGCACGCCCAGAACAGATGACCGAGACGCAGCAGATCACACACGCCCCCGCGCCGCCTCCCGCCGGGAAGCCGCTCAGCTTCCAGGACATCATCCTGACGCTGCACCGCTTCTGGAGCGCGCAGGGCTGCGTGATCCTGCAGCCCTACGACATGGAAATGGGCGCCGGCACCTTCCACCCGGCCACCACGCTGCGCGCGCTGGGGCCGAAGGACTGGAAGGCGGCCTATGTGCAGCCCTCCCGCCGCCCCTCGGATGGCCGCTACGGCGAGAACCCGAACCGGCTGCAGCACTACTACCAGTACCAGGTCATCCTGAAGCCGAGCCCGGCCGACCCGCAGGCGCTGCTCATCGAGAGCTACAAGGCGCTCGGCATCGACCCCGCCCTGCACGACATCCGCTTCGTCGAGGACGATTGGGAGAGCCCGACGCTGGGCGCCTGGGGCCTCGGCTGGGAGGTGTGGTGCGACGGGATGGAGGTGACGCAGTTCACCTATTTCCAGCAGGTGGGCGGCATCCCGGTGGAGAAGCCCTGCGCCGAGCTGACCTACGGGCTGGAGCGGCTGGCCATGTACATCCAGGGCGTCGAGAATGTGTACGACCTGGATTTCAACGGCCAGGGCGTCACCTATGGCGATGTGTTCCTGCGCGCCGAGAAGGAATTCTCCGCCTACAATTTCGAGCACGCCGACACCGCCCTGCTGTTCCAGCACTTCCGGGACGCCGAGGCGGAGTGCGCCGCGCTGGTGGAGAAGGGGCTGGCCCTGCCGGCCTATGACCAGTGCATCAAGGCCAGCCACGCCTTCAACCTGCTCGATGCCCGCGGCGCCATCAGCGTGACGGAGCGGGCGGCCTATATCGGCCGGGTCCGGGCGCTGGCGAAGCGCTGCTGCGAGACCTGGATGGCCCCCGGCGGCTGAGCCGCCCATCCGCCCCGCCGAACTGCCATGCTGGCGCCCGAATTCCGCGCCAGCCTTCCTTCCGGCCCTTTCCCCGCAAGGCCCACGATGCCCGAACTCCTGCTCGAACTCTTCTCCGAGGAAATCCCCGCCCGCATGCAGGCGCGCGCGGCCGAGGACCTGGCGCGCCTGCTGGGCGAGGCGCTGAAGGGCGCGGGCCTGCCGGCGGAGGGGCTGCGCACGCTGTACGGCCCCCGCCGCCTGGCGCTGGTGGCCGAGCTGCCCGCCGGCACCAAGGCCGTGGAGGAGGAGCGCCGCGGCCCGCGCGCCGACGCCACCGGCCCGGCGCTGGAAGGCTTCCTGCGCTCCACCGGCCTGACGCGGGAGCAGCTGGAGGCGCGCGAGGGCAAGGGCGGCACTTATCTGTACGCTGTCATCCGCCGGCCCGGGCGGCCGACGCCGGAGGTGCTGGCGGAGATCATTCCTGGTCTCCTGCGCCGCTTCCCCTGGCCGAAGTCGATGCGCTGGGGTGGCACCAGCACCTTCGTCTGGGTGCGGCCGCTGAAGCGTATCCTCTGTCTGTTCGATGGCGCGGTGGTGCCCTTCACCCTTGTGCAGGGGGAGGATGACGGGCACGGGCTGGCCAGCGCCGACCGCACCGAGGGGCACCGGATTCTCTCGCCGGGTGACTTTTCGGTTAGAAATTTCTCGGATTATGCGACGCAACTCGCCGCACGGCACGTTGTTATCGACCCCGTTGAGCGCGCCAGGCTTGTGCGTGACGGTATCGCGGCGCTGGCCGCGCGGGAGGGGGTCGAGGTGGTGCCGGATGAGGGGCTGGTGGCGGAGGTGGCGGGGCTGGTCGAATGGCCCGTGCCCCTGCTCGGCCGCATCGACGACGCCTTCATGGACCTCCCCCCCGAGCTGATGCGCACCACCATGCGGGTCAACCAGCGCTACTTCGCGCTGCGCCGGCCGGAAGGCGGGGCGGCGCCCTGCTTCGCGGTGGTGTCCAACATCGCCGCCCATGATGGCGGCAAGGCCGTGGTCGGCGGCAATGAGCGCGTGCTGCGCGCCCGCCTGTCGGACGCCCGCTTCTTCTGGGACCTCGACCGCAGGCAGGCGCTGGAAGCCTTCCTGCCGAAGCTGGAGAGCGTGGTGTTCCACGCGAAGCTTGGCACCCAGGGGCAGCGCGTGGCGCGGCTGGCACGGCTGGCCGAGTGGCTGGCGCCGCGCGTCGGCGCCGAGCCGGCGCTGGCCGCCCGTGCCGCGAAGCTGGCCAAGGCCGACCTCGCCACCGGCCTCGTGGGCGAGTTCCCCGAATTGCAGGGCATCATCGGCCGCTACTACGCGCTGAAGGATGGCGAGGATGCGCGGGTGGCCGAGGCCATCGCCGCGCATTACCGCCCCATGGGCCCGGGCGACTCGGTGCCCGACGAGCCGGTGGCGATCGCCGTGGCGCTGGCCGACAAGCTGGACCAGCTCGCCGGCTTCTTCGCCGCCGATGAACGCCCCACCGGCTCGGGCGACCCCTATGCGCTGCGCCGCGCGGCGCTTGGCGTCATCCGCATCCTGCGCGAGAACGGGCTGCGGCTGGACCTGGCGGACGCGCTGGCCGAGGCCTTCTTCGGCTACCCGCAGGCCGTGGGCGCCACGGCCGAGCCTGAATTCGGCATGGCGGTGGCGCAGGAGGCGATGAAGGCCGGCTTCCAGCCCGGCCCGAAATCCGCCCACCCGCCGATGGTGGCCGCCTTCGCCGCCGGGCTGCTGGACTTCCTGGCCGACCGGCTGCGCGTGCAGCTGCGCGCCGAGGGCGAGCGGCACGACGTGCTGGCGGCCACGCTGGGAGCGGGTGGCGGCGCCGATCTCGTCCGGGTGCTGGCCCGCGCCGCGGCGCTGCGCGCCTTCCTGGAAGGGGAGGATGGCGCCAATCTGCTGGCCGCCTACCGGCGCGCCGCCAACATCCTCCGCATCGAGGACAAGAAGGACGGGCCGCACCGTCCCGAGACCGACCCCGCCCGCTTCACCGCGGCGGAGGAGGCGGCGCTCTCCGCCGCGCTGGACGGCGCGCTGCCGGAAGCGCAGGCGGCGCTCGCCGCCGAGAACGACATGGCCGCCATGGAAGCCCTGGCGCGCCTGCGCGCGCCGGTGGACGCCTTCTTCGAGAAGGTGGTGGTGAACGATGCGGATGCGCAACTCCGGCGCAACCGTCTAGGTTTGTTGGCCCGACTCCGGGCCGCGATCGACCAGGTGGCCGATTTCTCCAAGATCGAAGGCTGAGGAAGACCCGAGATGCAGAAGTGGGTGTATGGTTTCGGCGCCGGCCGCAATGACGGCAAGGCCGAGATGCGCAATCTGCTGGGTGGCAAGGGGGCCAACCTGGCGGAGATGGCCTCGATCGGCCTGCCCGTGCCGCCGGGCTTCACCATCACCACCGAGGTCTGCACCTACTACTACGACAACGGCAAGCAGTACCCCGCCGAGCTGGAGGCCCAGGTGGCCGAGGCGCTGGCGCGCATCGAGCAGGCCGTCGGCCTCTCCTTCGGCGACGAGGCGAAGCCGCTGCTGGTCTCCGTCCGCTCCGGCGCCCGCGTCTCCATGCCGGGCATGATGGACACGGTGCTGAACCTCGGCCTGAACGACCGCACGGTGGAGGGGCTCGCCACCGCCTCGGGCGATTCGCGCTTCGCCTGGGACAGCTACCGCCGCTTCATCCAGATGTACGGCTCCGTGGTGCTGGGCGTGGACCACCACCGCTTCGAGGAGATCATCGAGGACGCCAAGCTGGACAAGGGCGTCTCCGAGGACACGCAGCTGACCGCCGAGGACTGGAAGCAGGTCGTCGCCCACTACAAGGCGATGGTGGAGGAGGTGCTGGGCAGTCCCTTCCCGCAGGAGCCGAAGGCGCAGCTCTGGGGCGCCATCGGCGCCGTGTTTGGCAGCTGGATGAACCAGCGCGCCAACACCTACCGCCGGCTGCACGACATCCCGGCCAGCTGGGGCACGGCGGTGAACGTGCAGGCCATGGTGTTCGGCAACATGGGCGAGGATTGCGCCACCGGCGTCTGCTTCACCCGCGACCCCTCCACGGGCGAGAACATCTTCTACGGCGAGTACCTGATCAACGCCCAGGGCGAGGATGTGGTGGCCGGCATCCGCACGCCGCAGCCCATGTCCAAGGCCCGCTCCAAGCCGGGCGAGCGCAGCATGGAAGAGGCCATGCCCGCCGCCTATGCCGAGCTGGTGCAGGTCCGGCAGACGCTCGAGCAGCACTACACGGACATGCAGGACATCGAGTTCACCGTGCAGCAGAACAAGCTGTACATGCTGCAGACGCGCAACGGGAAGCGCACCGCCGCCGCCAGCCTCAAGATCGCCGTCGACATGGCGCGCGAGGGGCTGATCGACGAGCGGGAGGCGGTGAAGCGCGTGGCCCCCGGCTCGCTCGACCAGCTGCTGCACCCGACGCTGGACCCCAAGGCGCCGCGCAACCTGATCTCGAAGGGCCTGCCGGCCTCGCCCGGCGCCGCCTGCGGCACGGTGGTGTTCTCGGCCGACGAGGCGGAGACGCGCGCCGCCAAGGGCGAGAGCGTCATCCTGGTCCGCATCGAGACCAGCCCCGAGGACATCCACGGCATGCACGCCGCCAAGGGCATCCTCACCACGCGCGGCGGCATGACCAGCCACGCGGCGGTGGTGGCGCGCGGCATGGGCCGGCCCTGCGTGGCCGGTGCCGGCGGCGTGGTGGTGGACTACAACAGCCAGCAGCTCCGCGCCGGCGGCCAGACCGTGCAGGCGGGCGAGACCATCACGCTGGACGGCGCCACGGGCGAGATCTTCCTCGGCGCCGTGGCGATGGTGGAGCCGCAGCTCTCCGGCGACTTCGCCACGCTGATGGGCTGGGCCGACAAGGTGCGCCGCCTGAAGGTGCGCGCCAACGCCGAGACGCCGCTGGACGCCGACACCGCCCGCAAGTTCGGCGCCGAGGGCATCGGCCTCTGCCGCACCGAGCACATGTTCTTCGACCCCGAGCGCATCGGCGCCGTGCGGCAGATGATCATGAGCGAGAGCGAGGGCGGGCGGCGCGACGCGCTGGCCAAGCTGCTGCCCTTCCAGCGCGCCGACTTCATCGAGCTGTTCCGCATCATGGCCGGGCTGCCGGTGACAATCCGCCTGCTCGACCCGCCGCTGCACGAGTTCCTGCCCCACCGGGAGGAGGAGCTGGCCGAGGTGGCGGCGAGCCTGGGCGCCGACCTCGCCACCATGCAGCGCCGTGCCGCCGACCTCTCGGAAGCCAATCCGATGCTCGGCCACCGTGGCTGCCGCCTCGGTGTGACCTTCCCCGAGATCTACGAGATGCAGGCGCGCGCCATCTTCGAGGCGGCGGTGGCCACCGCCCAGGAGACGGGCAAGGCGCCGGTGCCGGAGATCATGATCCCGCTCGTCGCCGCGAAGAAGGAGCTGGAGATCACCCGCGCCCAGGTGGACAAGGTTGCGAAGGAGGTCTTCGCCGAGGCCGGGCTGGAGATCGAGTACCTGGTCGGCACCATGATCGAGCTGCCGCGCGCCTGCCTGACGGCCGATGCCATCGCCGGCACGGCGGATTTCTTCTCCTTCGGCACCAACGACCTGACGCAGACCACCTTCGGCCTCTCGCGCGACGATGCCGGCAAGTTCCTGCCCTACTATGTCGAGAAGGGCATCCTGCCGAAGGACCCCTTCGTCTCGATCGACCCGGAGGGCGTGGGCGCGCTGGTGCAGATCGCCGCCGAGAAGGGCCGTGGCGTGAAGCAGGACCTGAAGCTCGGCATCTGCGGCGAGCATGGCGGCGACCCTGCCTCGATCCAGTTCTGCGAAAGCGTCGGGCTGGACTACGTCTCCTGCTCGCCCTACCGCGTGCCGGTGGCGCGGCTGGCGGCGGCCCAGGCCGCCCTGGCCGGCGGCACCGATCGCACCGCGTAAACAGACAGAAAAAAAGATGGGGGCCCGGGGGAATTCCTTCCCCCGGCCTTTTCTTTTTCTACGGCGCCGCCTTCTCCGGCAGCCGCATCCAGTGCGGAATACGCGGCATGAGCGTGGCCTCGCCGCAGGTCAGCGCCTCATCCCCCAGGATGGGCAGCCGCAGCAGCGCCAGCCCCAGCCCCTCGGCATGGCCGGAGCGCATCTCCCCCACCTCCGCCTCGCCGCGCCGGATGGGCGTGCCCGGCGCCGGCAGCGGCCCCTGCACATCGACCGGCACCAGCCGCCGCTTCAGCAGGCCGCGATACTTGGTGCGGGCCGTCAGCTCCTGACCCATGTAGCAGCCCTTGCTCCAGGAGATTCCGTCCAGCTCGTCGAAGCCGGCCTCCAGCAGCACGGATTTCTCCGGCTCCAGGTCCGGCGCGCCGTCCGGCAGGCCAAGGGCGAGGCGGTGGCGGGCATAGTCGCCATTCCCGGCGGGCAGGTCGGCGGCGGGCAGGATGGCGCGCCAGCCGGCCTCCGGCAGGCGCGGGTCGGGCGCCGCGATGGCGCCTTGCGGCACGGCCGCGCCGCCCCAGCCGGCCAGCACGCCGAGATCGGGCCGCGCCGCCAGCGCCACCTTCGCGCGCAGGCGGAAGCGGGAGAGGCGCTGCGCCAGCATCTCCGCCTGGGCGGCGGCGCAGTCGAGCAGCAGGGCCTCCGGCGTGGCGAGGATGAAGAAGTCGGCCAGCCACTTGCCTTGCGGCGTCAGCAGCGCGGCCCAGACCGCATGGCCGGGGGTGGCGCGCGCCACGTCGTTCGAGACGAGGCCCTGGAGGAAGCTGACACGGTCCTCGCCGGTCAGTTCCACCACGGCGCGGTCGGGGAGGGGGGCGATGGGCATGATATGAGATTTGGCGTTCCGGCGGCCCGAGGCAAGCGGCGGCATGTCCCTCTGCGCGCGGCGCGGAAACCGTGCTAGAGCCGCGCCCGACCATGCGCATCCTGTTCGTGACCGCCACCCGGATCGGGGATGCGGTGCTCTCCACCGGCCTGCTGGACCATTTGCTGCGGACCTATCCCGGCGCGCGGATCACCGTGGCCTGCGGGCCGGTGGCCGAAGGCGTGTTCGCCCGCATGCCGAACCGGGAGGCCACCATCCTGCTCGCCAAGCAGCGCTTCTCGGGGCACTGGTTCTCGCTCTGGGGGCAGGTGGCGCGGCAGCGCTGGGACCTGGTGGTGGATCTGCGCGGCTCCGCCCTCTCCTGGCTGGTGCGGACGCGGCGCCGCGCGGTGATGCGCGGCGGGCGGCGGCCCGGCCACAAGCTGCTGCAACTGGCGGGCGTGCTGGGGCTGCACCCGGCGCCGCGCCCGGTGGCCTGGTTCGGCCCGCAGGATGCGGCGAAGGCCGCGGCGCTGCTGCCGGGGGAGGGGCCCTATCTCGCCCTCGGCCCCAGCGCCAACTGGGCGGGCAAGGTGTGGCCGCCGGAGCGCTTCGTGGCGTTGTTCCAGGCGCTGACGGCGCCGGGCGGGCGGCTGGAGGGCGCGCGCCCCGTGGTGCTGGCCGGACCCGGCGCCACCGAGGCCGCCATGGCGGCGCCCGTGCTGGCCGCGCTGCCGCAGGCGGTCGACCTGGTGGGGCGGCTGGAACTGCCGGAGGCGGCGGCGCTGCTCTCCCGCTGCGCGCTGTTCGTGGGCAATGATTCGGGGCTGATGCACCTCTCGGCGGCGGCGGGCACGCCCACGCTGGGGCTGTTCGGCCCCACCCCGGCGGCGGAATACGCGCCGGTGGGGCGGCGGGCGCGGGCGGTGCTGGCGCGTGGCCTGCCGGGCCGGGCGCCGATGGAGGCGCTCGGCGTCGAGGCGGCGCTGGCGGCGGCGGTGGCCCTGCTGGACACACCAGGGGACGCACCAGGGGAACCGCCGGAAGGCTGAGACCGGAAGCCGGGGCCTCAGCCCGCGCCGGGCGAGACCCGGCGCAGGAAATCCTGCCACTGCGCCACCACGGCGGTCTCGGAGAAGCTGGCCTCGTAGGCGGCGCGGCCGGCCGCGGCCAGCGTGGCGCGGCGCCCGGGGTCGGCCAGCAGGGTAGCCAGGGCGCGGCCCAGCGCCTCCGGCTGGTCGCGCGGCACCAGCAGGCCCGTCTCGCCGTCGCGGATCAGCTCGGCGGGGCCATCGGCATCGGTGGCCACCACGGGGCGGGCGGCGCTCCAGCCTTCCAGCACCACATTGCCCAGCGGCTCGTGGCGGGAGGGGCAGACCATCACATCGCAGGCCGCCAGCAGCGCCGCCGTGTCCTGCCGCCAGCCGAGGAAGCGGACGCGCTCCGCCACGCCCAGTTCGCCGGCCAGGCGGGTGAGGGTCTCGCGCTCCGGCCCCTCGCCGGCCAGCAGCAGCACGGCGCCCGGCACATGCGGCAGGGCGCGCAGCAGCGTATCGAAGGCCTTGTTGGCGTGCAGCCGGCCGAGCGCCAGCAGGCGCGGCGCGCCCTCCGGAACCGCCGGCTCGGCGGGCAGCTCGGCGGGCAGGGCGCCGGCCATGTCCTCGGCGAAGTTGGGCAGGTGGTGCACCCGCGCCTCCGGCCAGCCCTGCTCCAGCATCCAGCGGCGCAGGCCGCGCGTGTTGCCCACCAGGTGGTCGCAATGGCGGTAGTGGCGCAGGTCGTAATAGCCGCCGAGGCGGCCGACCAGAGTCCAGGGGCCGCGCGGGGTGAAGCCGGCGGCGCGGTTCATCCAGGCCACCACCGCCTGGGGCTGGAAGGCGTGCAGGTGGCGGCGCATCTGGAGATGGGTAGGCAAGTCCAGCCAGCGCTGGCCGAAGCGCAGCTGCACCGGCGTGAGTCCCCGCACCGAGAGCCGCGCCGCGCGGGCCGGGTTGGCGCGGATGAGCGGCAGCACCTCCTCCCCCGCGGCGTGCAGGGCGCAGCAGAGGCGCTCATAGAAGCTCTCGGCGCCGCCCATCGGGGCGCCCGCCATCACCTGGGCCAGCCTCATGCCATTCTCCCGGGAGGTTCCGGCGGGGACAATGCGCCGCCGCGGCCACCGTTGCCGCCGGGCCTCACGGCGTGGCGCGCAGCCGGGCGAGGGCGGTGAGGCCCACCGCCAGCAGCAGCAGCACGCCGATCCACCAGGCCTGCCACACGCCGTAGCTGAGCATGCCCACCACCCCGCCCGATGTCAGCAGCCCGGCGGCGGCGGGGGCGTGCAGCGCCGCGCCATGCCAGCCCAGCCACAGCAGCAGCCCCGCCGCCAGCAGCGCGCCCACCGCGCCCAGCTCCAGCCAGATCTGCAGCGGGGCGTTGTGCGGGTGCAGCGGCAGGCGCTGCGCCCGCACCCCCTCGAACCAGGCGCGCGACACGGCGCCGCCGAGGCCGAAGCGTTCCAGCGCCTCGGGCGTGAAGGTGTCCCGCCCGCCGGGCAGGCTGCGGCTGGACTCGCCGCCCCAGCCGAGCAGCGGCCGCTCGCCGATCCGCTCCAGCACGAACTCCCAGATCAGCACGCGGTGCGCGGCGGAGGGCGGGATGGCGTCCAGCGCCGGCAGGCGGGGCAGTGCGGCGCTGAACATCAGCGGCGCCGCCAGCACGGCAACGGCCAGCAGGGCACCGGCGGCGCGCGCCACCCAGGCGCCCAGCAGCCAGGCCGCCGCCATCGCCGCCAGCCCGGCCAGCACGGCGATCTTGGCGGATTCGGCCGGCAGCCACAGCACGGTGAGCAGCCCCGCCGGCAGCAGCGCCCAGCGCAGCGCGCGCGGCAGCACCGCCGGGTGGGCATGGGGCAGGCACAGCGCCAGCGGCAGCAGCACGGCAATGATGGAGACCGCCGGCTTCAGCCCGAAGGGCAGGTTGGGCGGCGCCTCGGCCGGGCTAATGCCGCGCACCGCCGCGCGCAGCCAGTTGCCGCTGGCATGGTCGAGCAGGGCCAGGGCGATGCCCGCCGCCAGCCCCCAGCCCAGGCAGCGCAGCACGGCGCGCAGCCGGTGCGGCGGCTGTTCCGCCACCGCCCGCGCCGCCATGGCGCCGAGCAGGATGTAGAGGCCCAGGGTGAGCGCGGTGGTGGCGGCGCGGCCCGGCTCGATGGACCAGGCGGCGCTGGCCAGCAGCCAGCCCATCGGCAGCAGGACCGGCGCCAGCACGGCGGGGCGCGGCCAGGGCAGCAGGCCGGGGCCGCGCGCGCCCGGCAGGCGCCGCCGCTCCCATCCATGCAGCGCCACGGCGGCGAGGAAGCCCAGCACGGTGAGCAGCGCCACGGCGCGGAACTGGAGCACCGCCACCGCGGGGGCTATGGCCAGCATCAGCCCGATCGGCAGGCTCGCGCCGCGCAGGCCGCGCGTGTCGGAAGGGGGCATGGGCGGGGCAACTCCCGGCGGGGGCGGCAAGAAGGGCGCGGGAAAGAACCATGCCGCCCCGGGCGAGGCAAGAACGCAGCCTCCGGCCCGCCCCGCCTTGTCGTGCCTTGACAGGAACCCCCCCGAGCCGCTTGGTAGGGTTGAGAATTTCATGCGCATGGCCCCGATGCTGCCGCAGACCCAGCCCCGCCCGGGGCGGCCGGGACCGATGCTCCGGCCCCCACGGGCGGCTCCTTTCCCGTTGTCCCGACGCTTCGCCGCCATGCCACGCGGCCAAGAGAGCTGAGCCATGTGCGGAATCGCCGGCCTCTCGCTGCATGGGCGCGCCGTTCCGGATGCGGCGCTGCTGCAACGCCTGACCGACGCGCTGGCGCATCGCGGCCCCGATGGCGCCGGCCACCATGTGGCGGCCAATGTGGCGCTGGCGCACACCCGGCTGGCCATCATCGACCTGGCGGGCGGCGACCAGCCGCTCTTCGCCGGGCCCGCCGCGCTGGTCGGCAATGGCGAGGTCTACAACTACCGGGAGCTGCGCACCGAGAACCAGCTCCTCTGCGCCACCGGCAGCGACTGCGAGCCGCCGCTGCACCTGTTCCGGCGCGACGGGCTGGCCTTCGCCGAGCGGCTGCGCGGCATGTACGCGCTGGCCGTGCACGACCGCGCCACCCGGCAGGTGGTGCTGGCGCGCGACCCCTTCGGCATCAAGCCGCTCTACACCGCCGAGCTGCCGGGCGGCATCGCCTTCGCCTCCGAGCCGCAGGCGCTGATCGGCGCCGGGCTGGTGGCGCCGAGGCTGCGCCCCGAGGCGCGGGCCGAGCTGCTGCAGATGCAGTTCACCACCGGCGCGGAGACCATCTTCGAGGGCATCCGGCGCGTGCTGCCGGGCGAGACCATCGCCATCTCGGAAGGCAAGGTGCTGGAGCGCCGGCGCCGCGCCGCCCTGCCCGAGGGCGGGCCGGTCGCCACCACCGAGGCCGAGGCGCTGGCGCGCTTCGAGGCGGCCTTCCGCTCCAGCGTCGAGCTGCACCAGCGGAGCGACGTGCCCTACGGCATGTTCCTCTCGGGCGGCACGGACAGCGCCGCGGTGCTGGCGATGATGGCGCGGCTGAACGAGGCGCCGGTGCGCGCCTTCACCGCCGGCTTCGACATTCCCGGCGCCGCCGATGAGCGCGAGCGCGCCGCCACCCTGGCCCGCGCCGCCGGCGCCCGGCACGAGACGGTGATGGTGGGCGAGGCCGATGTGTGGCGCCACCTGCCCGAGATCGTCGCCGCCATGGACGACCCGGCGGCGGACTACGCCATCATCCCCACCTGGTTCCTGGCGCGGCGGGCGCGGCAGGCGGTGAAGGTGGTGCTCTCCGGCGAGGGGGGGGACGAGCTGCTCGGCGGCTATGGACGCTACCGCGCCGCGATGCGCCCCTGGTGGCTGGGCGGCAAGGCGCCCCGCACCCGTGGCGCCTTCGACCGGCTGGACGTGCTGCGCGCGGCGCCGACCGGCTGGCGGGACGGCATCGCCGCCGCCGAGGCCGCCGTGGCCTTGCCCGGCCGCACCCGGCTGATGGCCGCCCAGGCGCTCGATGTCGCCGACTGGCTGCCCAACGACCTGCTGATCAAGCTCGACCGCTGCCTGATGGCGCATGGCGCGGAAGGCCGCACCCCCTTCCTCGACAGCGCCGTGGCCGAGGCGGTGTTCCGCCTGCCGGACGGGCTGAAGGTGCGTAAGGGCGCCGGCAAGTGGCTGCTGCGCGAGTGGCTGGCGCGGAACTTCCCCGCCGCCGAGCCGCACCGGCCGAAGCAGGGCTTCACCGTGCCGGTGGGCGCCTGGATCGGTGCCCGGGGCGAGCAGCTCGGCCCGCTGGTGGCGGCGCAGCCGGGGGTGATGGAGATTGCCCGCCCGGAGAAGGTGGTGGCGCTGTTCAAGGCCGCCGCCGGCAAGCGCGAGGGCTTCGCCGCTTGGCACCTGCTGTTCTACGCGCTCTGGCACCGCCGGCATGTGGAGGGGGTGATGCCGGAGGGCGACACCTTCGCCTACCTGGCCGCGCGATAAGGGAAGCGTCCGGGCGGCACGCCGCCCACCCACGTATCGCTCAACCGGCAGAAAAAAGATGGGGGCCCGGGGGAATTCCTTCCCCCGGCCTTTTTCTTCCTACGCGTACAGATCGTCGAAGAACTGCCGCTCCAGCCGCACCGCCCGGCGGAACAGCGTGGCGCAGGCGGCTTCCTCCGCCGGCCCCACCCGGTCCAGCTCGGAGCGCAGCCAGCCGACGAAGCCCCGGAAGAAGTCGTTGTCGTGCAGGGTGATCCACTCGGCATGGACGAAATCCGGCGGCAGGGGGCCGCTGCGGCGGCTGGCCCAGGCGAGGTAGAGCCACTCCGCCACCACGAGCACGGAGAGCGCCCGGGCGTAGGAGCGGCTCTCCGCCGCCTCCCGCATCAGATCCTGGAAGGCGCGGGTGGTGCCGCTCAGCACGGGGGCGGTGCGCTCGGCCTCCGGCACGCCGAGCGCGTCGAAGGCGCGCTGGAAGTAGGTGTTCTCGTCGCTGGTGATCATCGCCAGGAAGCCGGAGAGGCGCAGGCGGGCGGCGTAGCTGTCGGCGCTGGCGATGGCGGCGCCGAGGAGGGCCACGAAGCGGTCGATGAACTGGTAGTCCTGCACCAGGTAGGCCCGCATCCGCGCCGGCTCGGCCGTGCCGTCCAGCATGGCGTCGACGAAACGGTGGCGGATGGCGGCGTTCCAGTCCTCGGCGCAGGCGCGGCGCAGCGCCTCGGAGAATCCGGTCTGGGGCATGGCGTTGGTCTCCCGGTCGTGCCGGATGCGGATAGCAGAGCCGCGGTCGGGGGTCGCCCCCGGGGCGGAAACTGCCTAGAGAGAAGGCCACGACCGGCCCCATCCGAGAGGAATGCTCCGCATGACCAGCTACGATCTCATCCTGCGCGGCGGACGCTGCGTGCTCCCCTGGGGCGAGGAGGAGGTCGATGTCGGCGTGCGCGCCGGCCGCATCGCCGCGCTCGGCGACCTGCGGACGGCCGAGGCGGCCGAGGTGCTGGACTGCGCCGGGCTGCACATCCTCCCTGGCCTGATCGACCCGCATGTGCACCTGCGCGATCCTGGTGACCCGGCGGTGGAGACCATCGAGACCGGCACGAAGGCCGCCATCCTCGGCGGCATCACGGCGGTGTTCGACATGCCCAACACCAGCCCGGCCATCACCGGCCAGCAGGCGCTGGAGGACAAGCGCGCCTATGTGAAGGGCCGCGCCTGGTGCGACATCGGCTTCTATGTCGGCGCCGCGCGCTCCAACATCGGCGCCCTGGCGGCGCTGGAGGCCAACCCGGATGTCTGCGCCATTAAGGTGTTCGCCGGCTCCTCGACCGGCGACCTGATGGTGGAGGACGATGCCTCGCTGGAGCGGGTGATGCGCTCCGGCCGCCGCCGCATCGCCTACCACTCGGAGGACGAGTACCGGCTGCAGGGGCGCAAGCCGCTCTACGCCGCCGGCGGCCCGCACCGCCTGCATGCCGAGTGGCGCGACGTGGAATGCGCCTTCCTCGGCACCCGCCGGCTGATGGCGCTGGCGCGCGAGACCGGCCGCCCCGCCCACATCCTGCACGTCTCCACCGCCGAGGAGCTGGGCTACCTGAAGGATTTCCGCGACGTCGCCACGGTGGAGGTGCTGGTCAACCACCTCAGCCAGACGGACGAGGCCTATGACCGCCTCGGCGGCTACGCGGTGATGAACCCGCCGATCCGCGACGCCCGCCACCAGGAGGCCGCCTGGGCCGCCGTGCGCGACGGCACGGTGGACTGCATCGGCTCCGACCACGCGCCGCACAGCCGCGCCGCCAAGGAGCGCCCCTGGCCGGCCACCGCCGCCGGCCTGACCGGCGTGCAGACCCTGGTGCCGCTGATGCTGGACCATGTGAATGCCGGCCGCCTCTCGCTCGGCCGGCTGGTGGACCTGATGGCCGCCGGCCCGGCCCGCGTCTATGGCGCGGTGGGCAAGGGGCGGCTGGCCGCCGGCTACGATGCCGACTTCACCATCGTGGACATGAAGCGCGCCCGCACCATCGAGGAGAGCTGGATCGCCTCACCCTGCGGCTGGACGCCCTTCGCCGGCCAGCGCGTCACCGGCTGGCCGGTGATGACGGTGGTGCGCGGCCATGTGGCGATGCGCGACGACACGGCGCTGGGCGCCCCGGAAGGCCGCCCCGTCAGCTTCCACAGCTGAGGCCCCGGGGCCGGGGCGGGGCGGGGCCGCCCGGCCCCGCCGCCGAAGCTCCGCCGCCAGAGGCTTAACGTGGCGCGCCGCTGCCGCTATGGTCCGCGCCACTTTTCACAGAGGCCGGACCTTGCCGGATATCTTCGACGAAGTGCAGGAGGAGCTGCGGGCCGAACGGGCCCGGCAGCTGGGTGTGCGATATGGCGGCATGCTGGCCGGCGTGGCGCTGCTGGTTCTGGTCGGCCTGGGCGGCTGGCAGGGCTGGCGGTGGTACGAGCAGCGGCAGGCCAGCCAGGCGGCCACGACCTTCCTGGAGGCGCACCGCGCCGCCGAGGCGCAGGGCGCCGACCTGAAGGCGGTGGGCGACCGCTTCGCCGCCCTCGCCGCCGAGAGCCCGGCCGGCTACCGCCTCCTCTCCCTGCTGCGCGCCGCCGCGCTGAAGGCCGAGACGGGCGACCGCGCGGCCGCCCTGGCGATGTGGGACCAGGTGGCGTCCGACAGCGCCGCGCCGCAGCTCTACCGCGACCTCGCCAGCCTGATGTGGGCGCTGCACGGCATGGACAGCCAGGACCCGGCGCTGCTCGCCGCCCGGCTGGAGCCGCTGGCCCAGGCGGGCGGGCAGACGGGCAGCCAGTCGGGCAGCCCCTGGCGCGCCTCGGCGCGGGAGCTGCGGGCGCTGCTCGCCATCCGGCGCGGCGAGACCGCCGAGGCCAAGCGTGACCTGGAGGCCCTGGCGGCCGATGTGAACGCGCCGCGCGGCCTGCGCGACCGCGCCAGCCGCCTCGCGGCGGGATTGGGGGTATGATGCGGGACAGGAAGATCTGGACGCGGCGCGCCGCGCTGCTGGGTGGCGCCGGCCTGCTGAGCGGCTGCGGCCTGCTGGACGGCGTTTTCGGCGACAGCAAGCCGCCGCTGCCGGGCGAGCGCCACTCGGTGCTGACGGCGCAGCGGGAACTGGCGGCCGATGCCGGCATCGCCGGCCGCCCCGTGGCGCTGCCGCCGCCCCAGGCGCGGGCCGAATGGCCGCAGCCCGGTGGCGGCGCCACGCACGATGCCGGCCACAACGCCGTGGGCCCGCGCCTGGCGGAAGCCTGGCGCGCCTCGGTGGGCACCGGCAGCTCCTACCGCCGGCGCATCACCGCCGGCCCCGTCATCGCCCAGGGCACGGTGTTCGCGGCCGACGCCTATGGCGTGGTCTCGGCCTTCGACCTTGCCTCGGGCGGCCGCCGCTGGCGCTTCGACACGCGGCCCGAGGATGACGACACGGGCGCCGTCGGCGCCGGCTGCGCCTTCGCCGACGGCACGCTCTACGTCGCCACCGGCATGGCCGAGATGCTGGCGCTGGACCCCGCCACCGGCGCCGTGCGCTGGCGGGTGCGGCTGCCGGCGCCGACGCGCGGCGCCCCCGCCGTGGCCGATGGCCGCATCTTCATCCCCACCATCGAGAACCAGCTGCTCGGCCTCTCGGCGCAGGACGGCAAGCGGCTCTGGGCCTATCGCGCGCAGCCGACCACGGCGGTGCCGCTCGGCCTGCCGGCGCCGGCGGTGGAGGGCGAGTTCGTCGTCGCCGGCTTCCCCTCGGGCGAGCTGGTGGCGCTGCGGCCCGAGGATGGCCGCGTGCTCTGGACGGAGAGCCTGGCCGGGCAGGGCCTGCGCGGCCTGGGCGACATCTCCGGCGTGCGCGGCCTGCCGGTGATCCACCAGGGCCGCGTCTATGCCATGGGCATGGGCGGCACCTCGATGGCGGTGGACCTGCGCTCCGGCCGCCGGCTGTGGGAGCGCGAGGTGGGCGGCACCGCCAGCCCCGTCGCCGCGGGGGAATGGCTGTTCCTGGTGGGCGCCAATGGCGAGCTGCTGGCGGTGGGGCGCGAGGATGGCCGCATCCGCTGGATCAGCGAGCTGAACGCGCCCGCGCCGGGCCAGAAGAAGCAGGACCCGGCCTATTTCGCCACGCCCATCCTGGCGGGCGGGCAGGTCGTGCTGCCCGGCAGCGGGGGCGAGGCGCTGCTGGTCGATCCGGCGGAGGGGCAGGTGGCGGGCCGTCTGCGCCTGCCCGGCGGCACGCTGCTGCCGGGCGCCGTGGCGCAGCAGACCCTGGTGCTGCTGACCGATGACGGCACCCTCGTCGCCTATCGCGGCGGCTGAGATCCAGGCCCGGGGGGCGGTGTCCCCCCGGTGTCCACCCCGGTGTCTCGGCGGGCGGGGGGCCGGCATGCGCCGCAACATGGTTTCGCCGGGGCGCGATCTGCTCTAAAGCGGCGGTATCATGCTCCCCCGTATCGCCATCATCGGCCGGCCCAACGTCGGCAAGTCCACGCTGTTCAACCGCCTCGCGGGGCGGAAAATCGCCATCGTGGACGACACGCCGGGCGTCACCCGCGACCGCAAGGAGGTCGAGGCGCGCATCGGCGGCCGTCCCGTGCTGCTGCTCGACACGGCGGGGCTGGAGGAGGCCCCGCCCGACACCGTGGCCGGCCGCATGCGCGCCAGCTCCGAAGTGGCGGTGCGGCAGGCCGACCTGGTGCTGTTCGTCATCGACGCCCGCGCCGGCATCACCCCCTCCGACCGCGCCTTCGCCGCCTGGCTGCGCCGCCAGCCGGCGCCGGTGCTGCTGGTCGCCAACAAGACCGAGGGGCGGGGCGGCGGCATGGCCGCCTACGAGGCCTATGAGCTGGGCCTTGGCGACCCCGTCGCCATCTCGGCCGAGCATGGCGAGGGCATCGCCGACCTCTACACCACCGCGCTGCCGATGCTGCCGGAGGAAGAGGACCCCGAGGTGCGGGACCGCGACCGGCCGCTGCGGCTGGCCATCGTCGGCCGCCCGAATGCCGGCAAGTCCACCCTGCTGAACGCCCTGCTGGGCGAGGAGCGCATGATCACCGGCCCCGAGCCCGGCCTGACGCGCGACGCCGTGGCGGTGGAGTGGATCGACGAGACGGGCGGCAAGGTGCGGCTGGTGGACACCGCCGGCATGCGCAAGAAGGCCCGCATCATCGAGAACCTGGAGCAGATGTCGGTGGGCTCCACCATCGCCGCGCTGAAGGAGGCGGAGGTGGCCGTGCTGGTGCTCGACGCCCTGCTGGGGATGGACGAGCAGGACCTCCGCATCGCCCGCCTGGCCGAGCGCGAGGGCCGCGCCGTGGTCATCGCGCTGAACAAGTGGGACGCGGTGGAGGACCGCACCGCCGCCCGCCGCGCGCTGGACGACGTGCTGATGGCCTCGCTGGCGCAGCTCAAGGGCGTCAGCGTCGTCACCCTCTCGGCGATCACCGGCAAGAACGTGAACCGGCTGATGCCCGCCGTGCGCGAGACGCTGGAGCGCTGGAACCGCCGCATCCCGACCGGCGAGCTGAACCGCTGGTTCGAGGCCGCCGTGGCCCGCCATACCCCGCCGCTGGTCGATGGGCGGCGCATCAAGCTGCGCTACGCCACCATGCCCAAGGCGCGGCCGCCGACGATCGCCGTGTTCGGACCCCGCGCCGAGGACCTGCCGGAGGATTACCGGCGCTACCTTGTCAACAGCTTCCGCGAGGCGTTCGACATGCCGGGCGTGCCGATCCGCCTGCATGGGCGCGGCGGCAGGAACCCCTTCGTCGAGGAATGAGGCCAGCCGCCGCCACCGCATCGTCATGCGGGGGGGCGGCGCAAAGGGCCACGGCCTGTGGCATCCTGCCGGCGACGTGTGACACCGTGCTGACCGGAAGGCCCCTCCCGTGGATATCCTGCTCGCCCTGCTGCTGATCCTCCTGCTGAGCGGGGTGGGCGCCCTCATCTCGCTCTCGGAGATCGCCTTCGCGGCGGCGCGGGAGACAAGGCTGCGCCTGCTGGCCGATGGCGGCGAGGCCCGCGCCACCCGCTTCCTGGCGCTGCGCCAGGACCCGGCGGCGGTGGTCACGGCGCTGCAGATCGTGGTCAACGCGCTCGGCGTGCTGGGCGGCGTGCTGGGCGAGGGGGCGCTGACACCGGTGCTGACCCCCGCGCTGGAGCGCCTCGGCGCCGGGGAGTGGGCCGCGCCCGCCGCCTCAGCCTTCTCCTTCGTCACCGTCACCACCCTGTTCGTGATCTTCTCCGACCTGGTGCCGAAGCGGGTGGCGATGATGCAGCCGGAGCGCATCGCCGTGCTCACCGGCTGGTTCCCGGCGCTGGCGGTGCGGCTGCTGCGGCCGCTGGTCTGGGTGTTCTCGGGGCTGGCGGATGCGCTGATGCGGCTGCTCGGCCTGCCCACCGCCGTGGTGCACGAGACGGTGACGCCCGAGGAGCTGCGCGCCACCCTGGCCGCCGGCGCCGAATCGGGCGCGCTGGACGCCGCCGAGCACCGGCTGATCGAGAACGTGCTGGCGCTGCGCGAGCGCACCGTCACCTCCGCCATGACCCCGCGCGACGAGATCGTCTTCCTCGACCTGAAGGAGACGCCGGAGGCGTGGCGCGAGAAGGTGCGGCGCCAGCCCTATTCCCGCTACCCTGTCTGCGATGGCGGGCTGGACCATGTGGTGGGCTACACCCGCGCCGAGGACGTGCTGGCCGAGGTGCTGCAGGCCGGCGTCGGCGCGCTGAAGCCCGAGTCGCTGAAGCCGGACACCACCAAGCCCGGCGCCGCCGCCCCCGGCCCGATGCGGCGGGACGTGCCCTCGGTGCCCGAGACGCTGGACCTGTGGGAGGTGCTGGCGCAGTTCGAGGCGCAGAAGGCGGGCTTCGCGCTGGTGGTGAGCGAATACGCGGTGGTGACCGGCCTCGTCACCTACAAGGACGTGCTGGCGGCGCTGGTGGGTGGCCTGGCCGACCCCTTCGAGGAGCGTGCCATCCTGAAGCGGGACGCCGATTCCTGGCTGGTGGACGGCATCGCGCCGATGGCCGATGTCTCCGTGGCGCTGGGCACCGAGGCGCTGCCGGTGGATGGCCCCTACCACACGGCGGGCGGCTTCGTGATGCATCGGCTGCGCCGCGTGCCGCGCAAGGCGGACAAGGTGGAGGCGGCCGGCTTCGTCTTCGAGGTGGTGGATGTGGAGGGTTTCCGCGTGAACCAGCTCCTGGTCACCCGCGTCCTGACTCCCGACCCGGAAAACTGACAGAAAGAAGATGGAGGTCCGGGGGAATTCCTTCCCCCGGCCTTCACCCCCTCACCGGGGCAGCAGCGCCTCGGCGATCTGCACCGCGTTGAGCGCCGCCCCCTTCAGCAACTGGTCGCCCACGACGAACAGGCTGAGCGAGCGGCCCGAGGGGTCGCCGCTGTCCGGCCGGATGCGGCCCACCAGCACGTCATCCTGCCCCGAGGCGTCGCTCGGCATGGGGAAGTAGTTGCGGGCGCGGTCATCCACCAGCTTCACGCCGGGCGCGGCGGCGAGCAGGGCGCGGGCTTCCTCGGCGGAGACCACCGTGTCGAACTCCACCGTCAGCGCCATGCCGTGCGCCCGCAGCACCGGCACGCGGATGCAGGTGATGCCGATGGGCAGCGCCGGCGTGCCCATGATGCGCCGCGTCTCGGCCACCACCTTGGTCTCCTCGCCGTTGTAGCCGCTCTCCGGGTCCATCTCGGCGTTGTGGCTGAACAGGTTGAAGGCGTAGGGGTGCGGCAGAACCTTGGGCTCGAAGCTCTCGCCGCGCAGATGGGCGGCGGTGGATTCGCGCAGTTCCTCCATCGCCGCCGCCCCGGCGCCGGAGGCCGCCTGGTAGGTGGCGGCGTGCAGGCGGCGGATGGGGTGCGCCCGGTGCAGCGGCGCCAGCGCCACGGTGGCGATGGCGGCCACGCAGTTGGGGTTGGCGATGATGCCGCGGTGCTGCGCGATGGCGGCGGCGTTCACCTCCGGCACCACCAGCGGCACGTCCGGGTCCATGCGGAAGGCGGAGGAATTGTCCACCACCACGGCGCCCGCCTTCACGGCGGCGGCGGCGTAGCGCTTGGAGACGCCGGAGCCGGCGGAGAACAGCGCCAGGCCCACGCCCTCGAAGCTCTCCTCGGTGAGGGCCTCGACCGGCAGCTCCTCGCCGCGGAAGGTCATGGTGCGGCCGGCGGAGCGGGGGGAGGCCAGCAGGCGCAGGCGGGAGAGCGGGAAGTTCCGCGCCTCCAGGCAGTGCAGCAGCTCGACGCCGACCGCGCCGGTGGCGCCGACGATGGCCACCACGGGGCTGGCGGCCACGTTCAGGTGCGGCTGGGCTTCGGCGGGGTCTTGAAGGGTGAGCATGGGGTCTCTGTCCGGTGGTGCCGGGAGAGACGGGCGCCGGCGTGTCCGGCTTTGGCCCCGTCCGTCTCCGGCGGGGCCTTCTGGTGATTTATGCTGCGGCGACCCGCGCATGCACCAGAGGACGCCCCGCCGGAGCGGTCGTCTTGGTAATGCGCTTGATGATGATCGGGGCGAACATGCTGCGTATTTCGCCCCGGAACCCCCTGTGCGTCAAGATGGCGCGAGGCCGAGGGGGCGGTACTGCCCCCGCAAGGAGGAAAGAGCCGGCATGACCATCGAGATCGTCAGCCTGAACCGGCGGCCGGATCTGGCCCCGCAGGTGGCCACCTGGCTGTGGGAGGCCTTCTGGCGGGCGCAGGGGCACGGCCCGGAGGCGGTGATGGCGATGCTGGCCCTGCCGCAGGCATCGGCTGCCCTGCCGCAGAGCTTGGTGCTGCTGGCGGAGGGGCGGCCGCTCGGCACCGCCTCGCTGGCGGCGGGCGACCTGGAGGCGCGGCCGCTGCTGACGCCCTGGCTCGCCGGCCTCTACGTGGTGCCGGAGGCACGCCGGCAGGGCCATGCCAGCCGGCTGGTGCGGGCGGTGCAGGCCCTGGCGCAGGAGCAGGGGGCGGCGACGCTGTGGCTCTACACGGGTTCGGCCGAGCGGCTCTACACGCGGCTCGGCTGGGTGTGCGAGGAGCGGCTGGCGCATGGCGCGGGCGAGGTCGCGCTAATGCGCCGCGCGCTGGCGCCGCTCACCGGAGCGTAGCGGCGCCCCCAGGCGGCGGCCCCTTCAGCGGCGGAACAGCACCGTCTCGCCCTGGCGCGTCTCGGCGGGCATGCAGAGATCGGCCAAGGCGGGGGCGACATCGGCCGGCTGGGCGATGGTGGCGGGGTCCTCGCCCGGCATGGCCTGGGCGCGCATCTTGGTGGCCACCACGTCGGGGTCGAACAGGTTCACCCGCAGGCGGCTCTCCGCCACCTCCATGGCCCAGGTCTTCACCAGATGCTCCATGCCGGCCTTGGTGGCGCCATAGGGGCCCCAATAAGGCTTCGGGCGCTGCACCCGGCCGGTGGTGACGAACACCGCCCGGCCCGCCGGCGCCGCGCGCAGCGGCGGGTCGCAGGTGCGGATCAGCCGCCAGGTGGCGTTCATGTTGACGCCGACAAGCTGCGTCCAGTCGCGCGGCTGGATATGCGCGACGGGAGTCAGGCTGCCCAGCGCGCCCGCCACATGGGCCAGGATGTCGAGCCGGCCGAAGCGCTCCACCAGGGAGGGGCCGAAGCTGTCGATCTTGTCGGCTTCCTTGCCCGCCAGGTCGAAGGGCAGCAGCGTGGCGCTGCCGCCTTCCGCGCGGATGGCGTCATCGGTTTCCTCGAGGCCGCCCTGGGTGCGGGCCACCAGCACGCAATGCGCGCCGCGCCGGGCCAGCTCCAGCGCCAGCGCGGCACCGAGGCCGCGGCTGGCGCCGGTGACGAGGGCGACCTGGCCGGCCAGCGGCTTTCCCGCCATCGCCGCGCTCACTGGCCGTTTGCCGCCAGCAGCGCGGGCACGCGCTCGGGGTGGCCTTCCAGGTCGGTCAGCGGAATGGCGTAGTCGCCGGTGAAGCAGGCGTCGCAATAGCCGGGGTTGCCGGCGTCGCGCTTCGCATGGCCCAGGGCGCGGTAGAGCCCGTCGAGCGAGATGAAGGCCAGGCTGTCGGCGCCGATGATGCGGGCCATCTCCTCCACATCGTGCTTGGCGGCCAGCAGCTTGTCCCGCTCCGGCGTGTCGATGCCGTAGAAGCAGGAATGCGTCGTCGGCGGCGAGGAGATGCGCATGTGCACCTCCTTGGCGCCGGCCTGCCGCACCATCTCGACGATCTTCCGCGAGGTGGTGCCGCGCACGATCGAGTCGTCCACCAGGATGACGCGCTTGCCCTCGATCATCGGCCGGTTGGCGCTGTGCTTCAGCTTCACGCCGAGGTGGCGGATCTGGTCGGTCGGCTCGATGAAGGTGCGGCCGACATAGTGGTTGCGGATGATGCCGAGCTCGAAGGGGATGCCGCTCTCGGTGGCGTAGCCCATGGCGGCGGGCACGCCGGAATCCGGCACCGGCACGATCACGTCGGCCTCCACATGGCTCTCGCGCGCCAGCTCGGCGCCGATGCGCTTGCGCGTGCCATAGACGGGCGTGCCCTCCATGACGGAGTCGGGGCGGGCGAAATAGATGTACTCGAAGATGCAGAAGCGGCTCTGGCCGCGGCCGAAGGGCTTGATGCTGCGCAGCCCGCCATTGTCGATGACGACGATCTCGCCCGGCTCGACGTCGCGGATGAACTCGGCGCCGACGATGTCGAGGGCGCAGGTCTCGCTGGCCAGCACATAGGCGCCGCCCTCGCCCTCGCCGAGGCGGCCGAGCACCAGCGGGCGCACGCCCATCGGGTCGCGCGCGCCGATCAGCGCGCCGTCATGCAGCGCCACCAGGGAGTAGGCGCCCTGCACCTGCTTCAGCGCGTCGATCAGCCGGTCCACCACATTGGCGTAGAGGCTGATGGCGATGAGGTGGACGAACACCTCCGAATCGGTGGTGCTCTGGAACAGGCAGCCGCGGCGGACGAGCGCGCGCTTCAGCGTGGCGGCGTTGGTCAGGTTGCCGTTGTGCGCGACGGCGAGGCCACCGAACTCGAAATCGGCGAAGAGCGGCTGCACGTTGCGCAGCGCCGTCTCGCCCGTGGTGGCGTAGCGGTTGTGGCCGACGGCGCAGCGGCCCTTGAGGCCGGCCATCACCTTCACGTCGCCGAAGATGTCCCCCACCAGGCCGAGGCCGCGATGGGCGTGGAAGGCGCCCGCCTCGGAGAGGGTGACGATGCCCGAGGCCTCCTGCCCACGGTGCTGCAGGGCGTGCAGGCCGAGCGCGGTCAGCGCCGCCGCGTCCGTGGCATTCCAGACGCCGAAGACGCCGCATTCCTCATGGAAGCCGTCGTCTTCATCCCAGGGATTGGTGGAGGGCAGGGGCTGCATCGGCATCCTCGTTACCGGCCTCGGGCCGGCGTGCTCATGTCCGGCCTCTGGCCGGGGGTCGCAGCAGCTCGTCCATGCTGGGCATGCTGCGCTGCGGCAGGTCGGGAAGTCGCGGGCGATACTCCGGTGGCAGGCGCGAGACAAGCGCCGCCGCCGCATCCGCCACCACGGGCAGGGTCCGCGCCTCGCGCACCGGCTCCGGCCAGCGATCCACGGCGGGGAGGAACAGCCCGCCCACGATATAGGCGAGGACCACCAGGAAAGCACCCCGCGCGAGGCCGAACACCATGCCGAGGGCGCGGTCCAGACCCCCGAGGACGGAGTCCCGCACCCGGTTGGCGAACCAGGCGATGAGCAGCTTCAGCACCAGAAGCGCCAGCAGGAAGGCGCCGCCGATGGCGATCAGCTCGGCCAGCCATTCGGGCTGGATGTAGCCCACAGCCAGCGGCCGCAGCCCCGGCAGGATGGTGATGGCGAACAGGGCCGCGCCGATCCAGGCGCCGACGCCCAGCACCTCGCGCACCAGGCCGCGGAAGAAGGCGATGAGCGCCGAGAGGGCGAGCACCGCGAGGACAATGCCGTCCACCCAGGTCATCGGGGGCAGCGTATAGCCAAGCACCGGGCGGGAGTCACGCAATGGCGGCGGCGGGTGGCTCTCATTCCGCCGCCGGCTTCTCCGCCTTCTCGGGGGCCCTCTCCCTGGCCTTCTCCTTTTTCGCCGGCGCGGCGGCGGCGAGCGGCGCCACGAGGTCGGCCAGATGGCCGATCTCGGCCAGGCGCAGCCCGTCATGCGCGGCGGCCGCGCGGCCGCCGCGCGCCACGCGGCGCGGCAGCATGGCGGCCAGGAAGCCGAGCTTGGCGGCCTCGCGCAGGCGCAGGTCGGTCTGCGCCACCTGCCGCACCTCGCCCGAGAGGCCGACCTCGCCGAAGAACACCATGCCCGGATCGGTGGGGCGGTCGGTCGCGGCCGAGACCAGGGCGGCAGCGACCGCGAGGTCGGCCGCCGGCTCGTTGATGCGCAGGCCCCCGGCGATGTTCAGGTAGACATCGTTCTGCCCGAGGCTGACGCGGCAGCGGGATTCGAGCACCGCCATCAGCATGGCCAGCCGCCCCGAATCCCATCCCACCACCTGCCGCCGCGGCGAGCCGCCGGAGGCGGAGGGGGAGAGCAGCGCCTGGATCTCCACCAGCACCGGCCGCGTCCCTTCCATCCCCGCGAAGACGGCACTGCCGGAGATGTTGCCGCGCCGCTCGGCCAGGAACAGGGCGGAGGGGTTGGCCACCTCCATCAGCCCCCGGTCCGTCATCTCGAAGACGCCGATCTCGTCGGTGGCGCCGAAGCGGTTCTTCACCGCGCGCAGGATGCGGAACTGGTGGCCGCGGTCGCCCTCGAAGTAGAGGGTGGCGTCCACCATGTGCTCCAGCACGCGCGGGCCGGCCAGCGTGCCTTCCTTGGTGACATGCCCTACCAGCACCACGGCGAAGCCGCGCGTCTTGGCCAGCCGGGTCAGCTCGGCGGCGCAGGCGCGCACCTGGCTCACCGTGCCGGGGGCGGAGTCGAGGCTGTCCAGCCACACTGTCTGGATGGAGTCGACGATGACGAGGGTGGCCTCCTTCTCCTCCTCCAGCGTCGCCGCGATGTCACGCAGGCTGGTGGAGGCGGCGAGGCCGAGCGGGCTTTCCGAGAGGCCGAGGCGCAGCGCCCGCAGCCGCACCTGGTCGATCGCCTCCTCGCCCGAGATGTAGAGCACCCGCCGCCCGGCGCTGGCGATGCGCGCCGCCGCCTGCAGCAGGATGGTGGACTTGCCGATGCCCGGGTCGCCGCCCACCAGCACCACCGAGCCGGGCACGAAGCCGCCGCCCAGCACGCGGTCCAGCTCGGCCATGCCGCTCTCGGTGCGCGGCGGCGGCGCGGCCCGGCCCTTGAGGCTGACGAATTCCACCCGCCGGCCACCGGCCGACTTGCCGGCGGGGCCGGGGGCGCGGACCTCCACCACCTCCTCGGTCAGGGTGTTCCATTCGCCGCAGGAATCGCAGCGGCCCTGCCATTTGGGCGCGATGGCGCCGCAGCTCTGGCAGACGAAACGGGCGGTGGGTTTGGCCATGCCCCCTATATGGGGCAAACCGGGAACGAAGGGGAGGGGGCGAGCCCCGCCCCTGGCGCTACTTGCGCAGCTCCATGGTGATCGGCCCCTCGCGGGAGCCGTTGGCGAACTGGTCCACCATGGCGTTGCCGCTGTGGCCGAGCGTGGCGGCCGGGCCGGTCCAGACGATGCGGCCCTTGTGGATCATCGCCGCCGTGTCGCCGATGCGGCGGGCGCTGGCCATGTCGTGGGTGATGGAGACCGCCGTGGCGCCGAGGCGCTTGACGCAATCCACGATCAGCCCGTCGATCACCGCGCCCATGATCGGGTCGAGGCCCGTCGTCGGCTCGTCGAAGAAAATGATCTCCGGCTCGGCGGCGATGGCGCGGGCCAGGCCCACGCGCTTCTGCATCCCGCCCGAGAGCTCAGAGGGGGAGAGGTCGCCGACGCTGGCGGCCAGCCCCACCTGGGCCAGCACCTCGGCCGCCTTGTCCCGCGCCTTCGCGCGGGTGATGCGCTTCTGCGCCAGCAGCTTGAAGCAGACATTCTCCCAGACGGGCAGGCTGTCGAACAGCGCGCCGTTCTGGAACAGCATGCCGATGCGGTCGTTCAGCGCCTCGCGCTCGCGGCGTGGCATGGCGAGCACGTCGCGGCCGTCGATCTCGATGCTGCCGGCATCCGGCGTGATGAGGCCGAGGATGCACTTGATGGTGACCGACTTGCCCGAGCCGGAGCCGCCCAGGACCACCATGCCCTCGCCGGCCGCCACGTCGAGATCGACGCCATCCAGCACCGTCTTGGCGCCGAAATGCTTGGTCAGGCCGCGCAGGCGGATTTTCGGGGTGCTGCTCATGAGCCGAAGAACGCCGCCGTCAGGACATAGTCCAGCGCCAGGATGAGGATGGAGGAGGAGACCACCGCCGTGGTGGTGGCAGCCCCCACGCCCTGCGCGCCGCCGCGGCTGGTGTAGCCGCTGTAGCAGCCCATCAGCGTGATGACGAAGCCGAACACCGCCGCCTTCACCAGGCCGGAGATGACATCCATCGGCTGCAGGAAGTTCAGGGTGGAGGTGAGGTAGGAGGCGGAGGTGAAGCCGAGCTGCGCCGTGCCGATCAGCCAGCCGCCCATGACGCCCAGGATGTCGGCGATGACCACCAGCAGCGGCATGGCGATGGTGCCGGCCAGCAGGCGGGGCGCCACCAGGTACTTCATCGGGTTGGTGGAGAGGGTGGTGAGCGCGTCGATCTGGTCGGTGACGCGCATGGTGCCGATCTCGGCGGCGAAGGCGGCGCCGATGCGGCCCGCCACCATCAGCCCCGCCAGCACCGGCCCCAGCTCCCGCGTGATGGAGAGCACCACCACATTGGCGATGGCGCTCTCCGCGCCGAAGCGGGAGAAGCCGGAATAGGATTGCAGCGCCAGCACCATGCCGGTGAACACCGCCGTCAGCGCCACCACCGGCAGCGAGAAATAGGCGATCTCGACGAAGGCGCGGCCGATCAGCCGGGGATAGAAGGGCGGGCGGAGGATGTGCGAGACGCCCTCCAGGGCGAACAGCACCACCGCGCCGAGGACGCGGCAGGCGCCGAGCACGCCGCGCCCGATGGCGGCCAGGACGTTCAGGATCAGGGTCAAGTCAGCCGCGCCGCTTCATGCCGCCGCGCCGGAAGGCCGGCCTGGCTCGAGGTGGCGCCGCCGGTAGCGGGCGCCGAGGGAGGTAAGAATCTCGTAGCCGATGGTGCCGGCGAGCGCCGCCACCGCATCCGGCGTCTGCGCCGGGCCGATCAGCTCGACCCTGTCGCCCAGCCGGGCTTCCGGCACATCCGTCACGTCGAGAGTGATGAGGTCCATCGATACCCGGCCCACCAGCGGCACAGGGCGACCGGCGAGAATGCCGATGCCCCGGCTGGACAGGCACCGTAGGTAGCCATCGGCATAGCCCGCGGCAATGGTGGCGATGCGGCTTTGCCGCGGCGCGGTCCATGTGGCGCCGTAGCCGACCGTGGCGCCGGCCGGCACGTCGCGCAGCTGCAGGATGGGAATGGTGAGGCGCAGCACCTGCCGCATCGGGTTCGGCCGGCCCGGCGCCGGGTTGATGCCGTAGAGGGCGCAGCCGGGGCGGGCGAGGTCGGAGGCGAAGTCCGGTCCCAGGAACAGGCCGGAGGAATTGGCGAAGCTGGCCGGAACCCCCGGCAGCGCCGCCCGCGCGGCGGCGAAGCGCACGGCCTGGGCGGCGTTCAGCGGATGCGCCGGCTCGTCGGCGCAGGCCAGGTGGGTCATCACGTAGCGCAGGCCGAGGCCCGCGAGGCCGCCCAGCCCCGCCAGCTCGGCGGCGTTGACCCCAAGCCGCTCCATGCCGGTGTCCACATGCAGGATGGCGCCGCGCAGCCCCGCGGCGCGTGCCGCCGCCACATCCTCGGGCGTGTTCAGCACGGGGGTGAGGGCCGCGCCCGCATCGGCGCCGGGCGGGAAGCCGCCCAGCACGGCGATCATTGGGCCGTGGCCGAGGGCCTCCCGCAGCGCCAGCCCCTCGGAGAATTGCGCGACGAAGAAATGCCGGCAGCCGGCATCGGCCAGGACGCGCGCCACGGGGGCGGCGCCGAGGCCGTAGCCATCCGCCTTCACCACGCCCGCCACCGGGCCGGAGGGGTGCCGCGCGCCGAGGTCGCGCCAGTTGGCGGCGATGGCGCCGAGATCGACCACCAGCTCGCCCGCGAAATCCGCCGCGGCGCGGGCCGGGAAGGCGGCGGCTTCCGCCTCAGTAATCGCTGCCGCCATGCATGTCCCCGTGCACGATGTCGAGATCGCCGAAGCGGGTGAACTCCGCCTCGAAGAAGAGCGGAATGGTGCCGGTGGGGCCGTGGCGCTGCTTGGCGACGATCAGGTCGGCGCGGTTGTAGGCCTTTTCCATGCGGTCCTTCCAGCTGGCCAGGGCCGCCTCGTACTTCTCGGCGTTGTCGAAGTTGGTCTGCTTCGGCTCCTGCATCTTCAGGTAGTAGTCGTCGCGGTAGACGAACATCACCATGTCGGCATCCTGCTCGATCGAGCCGGATTCGCGCAGGTCCGAGAGCTGCGGGCGCTTGTCCTCGCGGTTCTCCACCTGGCGGGAGAGCTGCGAGAGGGCGATGACCGGCACCGCCAGCTCCTTGGCGATGGCCTTCAGCCCCTGGGTGATCTGGCTGATCTCCTGCACCCGGTTCTCCGGCTTGCTGCCGGCGGCGGGGCGCATCAGCTGCAGGTAGTCCACCACGATCAGGTTCAGGCCGCGCGTGCGCTTGAGGCGCCGGCAGCGGGTGCGCATGGCCGAGATGGTGATGGCGGGCGTGTCGTCGATGAACAGCGGCAGGCGGGCCAGCTCGCGGCTGACCTCGACGAAGCGGTCGAAGTCGCGCTGCTGGATCTCGCCGCGGCGGATGCGGTCGCCCGAGACGCGGCTCTCCTCGGAGAGGAGGCGGGTGGCGAGCTGGTCGGCGCTCATCTCCAGCGAGAAGATGGCGCAGCCGCCCTTCGGCACCGCGCCCGGCCCGTGCTCGTCCTCGGCGTCGCGCAGCAGGGACTTGGCGGCGCCGAAGGCGACCTTGGTGGCCAGCGCCGTCTTGCCCATGCCGGGGCGGCCGGCGAGGATGACGAGGTCGGAGGGGTGCAGGCCGCCGGTCTTGGCATCCAGGTCGCGCAGGCCGGAAGGCAGGCCGGAGACGCCGCCGCCGCTGGTGAAGGCCTTCTCGGCCATGCTCACCGCATCGGTCAGCGCCCGGCTGAAGGTGACGAAGCCGCCCTCCGAGCCGCCATCCTTGGCGAGGTCGAACAGCGCCTGCTCGGCCGCCTCCAGCTGCTCGCGCGCCTCCAGCTCGGCATCGGCGCCGAAGGCGCGGTTCACCACCGTCTCGCCGAGGTCGATCAGCTGCCGGCGCAGCCAGCAATCATGGATGACCTTGCCGTACTCGCCGGCATTGATGATGCCGACCATGGCGCCGAGCAGCTTGGCCAGGTAGCCGGCGCCGCCCACCTCGTCGAGCAGGCCGGAATGCTCGAACTCGGCGCGCAGCGTGACGGCGTCGGCCAGCTGGCCGGCCTCGATGCGGCGCTGGATGGCGGCGAAGATGCGGCCGTGCAGGGCATCGGCGAAATGCTCCTGCGCCAGGAATTCGGAGACGCGCTCATAGGCCTTGTTGTTGGCCAGCAGCGCGCCGAGCAGGGCCTGCTCCGCCTCCAGGTTCGAGGGTGGCAGGCGCTGCGAGAGGCCGAGCACTTCGCCGGGCGGGGGTACGCTGTTCATGGGGCCAATCTAGCCCCTCCCGCCCGGGCTGTGCGAGGCCCGGGCTGTGGATAGCGGGGATGATACGCGGCTGTCACCGGCAGGACACGGCGGCGGCGGCAGCCCCGCCAGCGATTCCTCCTGCCGGCCCCTTCAGCCCTTGCGCCGCAGGCTGACCGGCGAATCGTGCCGTTCCGCCCCCGGCTCCGCCGGGCCGGCGGCCTCGGCCGGGTGGCGCGCCCGCGCCTCCGCCTCGGCCTGCGCCATGTAGTCCCGGGTCAGCGGCAGGGTGCCGATGTCGCGGGTGAGCTGCAGCTGCCAGTTCATGTGCCCCATGCGGCGGAAGGCCAGCTCCGAGCCCACGAGGTAGAACTCGAACATGCGGCAGAAGCGCTCGTCATAGAGGCTCTGGATGGCGTCGCGGTTGGCGGCGAAGCGGCGGCGCCAGTGGGCGAGCGTCTGCGCGTAGTGCAGGCGCAGGATCTCGATATCCGTCACCCAGAGGCCGGACCGCTCCGCCGCCGGCAGCACCTCGGAGAGGGCGGGGGAGTAGCCGCCGGGGAAGATGTACTTGCTGATCCACGGATTCGTGCTGCCCGGCCCGTCGCTGCGGCCGATGGCGTGCACCAGCGCCACCCCGTCCGGCTTCAGCGCCCCCTTCAGCGTGCGGAAGAAGCGGCGGTAATGGTCGATGCCGACATGCTCGAACATGCCGACCGAGACGATGCGGTCCACCGGCCGGGTCCAGTCCCGGTAGTCCATCAGCTCGAAGCGGACGCGGCCATCCAGCCCCGCCTCGGCGGCGCGGCCGCGCGCCACCGCCAGCTGTTCGGTGGAGAGGGTGATGCCGGTGACGCGCGCCCCGTGCTCGCGCGCCAGGTGCAGCGCCATGCCGCCCCAGCCGCAGCCGATGTCCAGCACCTCGAGGTCGGGCCGGTCGAGCTTCAACTTGGCGGCGATGTGGCGCTTCTTGGCCAGCTGCGCCTCCTCCAGCGTCTCCTGCCCGGTGGCGAAGTAGGCGCAGGAATACTGCCGGTCGCGGTCGAGGAAGAGGGCGTAGAGGCGGCTGTTGAGGTCATAGTGGTGCGCCACGTTGCGGCGCGCGCGGCCGGCGGGGTTGAGCTGGTCGATGTGCCGGCGCAGCCAGCGCAGCTTCTCCATCAGCGTCTCGGCCGGGTGGCCATGCGCCATCATGTTCAGCACCAGCAGGTCCGCCAGCGCGTAGAGGGAGCAGTCCAGCGGCGCGATCTCGCCATCCATGTAGGCCTCGCCGAAGCCCAGGCCGGGATTCAGCAGCAGCCGGCGCAGCGCGCGGGGGGTGCGGATGTGCATGCCGGCCACAAGGCCGGCCCGGGGGCCGCCGTCGCCCGGGCCATCCGTGCCGCGATAAAGGCGCATCCGGCCATCCGGATAGCGGACCGTCAGGGTCCCGCAGCGGATCATGCGGGACAGAACGCGATCGAACAGCATCGTCCGAGCCCTCCATCAACCCCAGCGGCGAAATGGTTGGGTCTCCTTCGCTGACCTGTCCAGTCACGCGGACGGGAGCGGGGCAATGCGGAAGCGGGCCGGAAATGCAGAAAGGGCGCCCCAGGGGGCGCCCTTTCCGGTTTCCATCCTCCGGCCGGCAGGCCGGGGGGCGGGATCAGTCCTCGCTCGCGGCGCCCAGCTCGGACAGCTCGGCGGCCAGCTCGGCCTCCAGGCTCTCCTCCTCGGCCTGCTGCTCGGCGCGCAGGTCCTCACCGCGCGCCTGCTTGTCGGCCTCTTCGACCGAGCGGGCGACGTTGACGGTCAGCGGCAGGAACACCTCCGGGTGCAGCTCGACGCGGACGGTGGTGAGGCCCAGCGTCTTGATCGGCTGCTCCAGCAGCACCTGGCTGCGGGAGACGGTCAGGCCGGCTTCCTTCGCCGCGTCCGCGATGTCGCGGCCGGAGACGGAGCCGTACAGGCCGCCGGACTCGCCCGCCTGGCGGATGATGACGACGGTGAGGCCGTCCATCCGCTCGGCGATGCGCTCGGCTTCCTCGCGGCGCTTCAGGTTCTGCGCCTCGAGCTGGACGCGCTCGCGCTCGAAGCGGGCGAGGTTGTCCTTGTTGGCGCGGATCGCCTTGCCCTTGGGCAGCAGGAAGTTGCGGGCGTAGCCCGGGCGGACCTTCACCAGCTCGCCCATCTGGCCGAGCTTGTCGACCCGCTGCATCAGGATGACTTCGATCATCGGTGTAACCCCGATCTCACATGTTGGCGGGCGGGTTGCGGCGCCCGTACTGTTCGAGGAGGCCGAGCGCCACAAGGATCAGGGCGCCCGGCAGGCTGAAGACGAGAAGCAGGACATAGAGCAGGATCAGCAGTGGCAGCCGGAAGCTGACGCGCGCCAGCCGCGTGTGCATGGCGGCCAGCCCCTGCAGCAGCAGCGGCACGGAGAGCACCAGGCACAGCGACAGCGGCAGCAGCTCCGCGGCCGGGTCGGCCAGCAGCCAGGCCACCGCTGCGAGCGCCGGCAGCGCCGGGTACCAGCGCGGCAGCCGCGAGCAGCGCCAGCGCGGCGGCGGCGCGGGCGGCAG